>NZ_QUAE01000029.1:0-36032 GCF_003386945.1 Halobacillus trueperi
GGGTTCGTTTCTCACTTTCATGGTAGGGGGTGGTTGGGAAGCTGCGAGACTCCCGTGGGAGAAGGAGATAGGCGAGATCCCGCAGGACGCAGTCCGAGGAAGCTCGGCGCTCCCCCACAGGAAAGTGTTCAAATGCGGAATCGCCCTGGTAGAAACGACTGGCATAAGCAGAACAGCAAAGGAATGTGTTTTTTCATTCCGTTGCTGTTCTGCTTATGACGCGAGTTTCTGGGCGATGGAGCTAGACGAGTTGCTTCCCAGCCACCCCTGACGCTCAACACGGCAAACGAACACCGAAACATCTTGAAATCGAGTCTTCAACAATCCTGCCATATTCTTTAATAAATCTTAAAAGGATATTTGTTGGGTGAACAAAGAAAAACCGGCTGTCTGGGGGACAGCCGGTTTTTCTTTAGAGTTATCTAGATAGGATGCCTAGTAAACCATAAGTCAGGATGGACTGACGTTCCATCTTGAACATCTGGCGTACTCTGAGATCATCGGTATGTAGTGGTGTGAAGAAGATCGCTTCATTTCTGAATTCATCTTTCGGCTCTACCGCGAGCCATTCACCATCTTCAAGACCTGATATGATCTCCACGAGGCCTTGTTCTTCAATTCCTGTTTCAATGTCACGGCGCTCTAGAATTCCTTCCTCATTCATCACCCATGCATAAAGGTTTTCTTCAGTCTCTAACGCCTTTTCAACAGCAGTGACTACACCTAAAGCATCATCTGTAATGATTTTCAGATCCGCATGATAACCAGCCAGCAATTCTTCTGAAGGGTTTTCCAGGGAAACTTTGAAAGGATAGCGGCTTGAGCGATGGACCTCGACTTCTTCTGGGTAATCGTCCACAGACGTCAATGTACCTGTCGTTTCATATTCCAATTCGGGAACATGGATTTCGACGACCATTTCTTCTTCGATTTCCTTCCGTTCTTGTTCAGGTATGGTTCCTTCTAATACTAGGTTCGTAGATTCCAATGTAAGAAGAGGGGCTTCGAGGTCTTCAGAAATTTCGCTGACCGTTCCTGAAAAAGCGCTTGTAACGGTGATTCGATCACCTTCGTCCTGAAGCTGGTCCAGTTGGTTTTCCACCATTTCGAGCATGGCTTCTTGTTTTGCGAGTTCTGCTTCTTGTTCGGCAATCTTCTCTTCTTTCATGTACTCGGTTTCTACGTAGGAAGGGGGAGTAGCGTCACTTGTATCGGAATTATTGTTGAACAGACTTGAGTTATCGTTTGTGTCGGGAGGGTCAGGTACGCGATAGCTCTCAATCTCGTCTATTAAATCTTCAATCGCGTCAATTTCTTCCTCTAATCGGCTGACTTCAGACTCAAGACGGGATTCCTCCTGATAATAGTTCAAGACATCGTACGTGTAGAGGTCATCACCCTCACTGACGGTGTCTCCTTCTTCAACAAGGAACTCATTGAACGATCCAACATCTTCATTGAAATAGACAGGCTCTGTTTCTTCTGACGTGAACACAGCTTTTGTATCCATTTTTTCAAATAAATCATAGGTGATTGTCTTGGACCATTCATTGATGTAAGACTTGCGATCCACTTGTTCTCCTTCATCAAGGAAGATGAGGAAAGCATTGGTCGTAACGAAGGCGACAATCAAGATTCCGAGGATTCTGCCTTTAACATTGATTTTTTTCATAGATCTTTACACCTGCTGCTTTCTTATCTGAGTAAATAAAGGAGATACAAATCGAATTTAGATAGGGCGGCCGTACCTGCCCATAACAACATGTGCCAAAAAACAACACCGATCCAGATCCAGCCAATTTTCGTCTTAGAAAGCCAGGAGATACACTTCACCTGGTACCAAATGATGAAAAGTTGGAAGATGGAGATGGCTCCGCATAAGTAAATGACCCAATCAATGCTAGTGAAATAAGAGGCGATCACTCCGAAAGAAAAGGGAGAGACGTACCAATCAATACCTGCATAAACCATTAGCGGAATCCAGGTGATCCGTTCGATCAGCATGATCAGCAATACATTCATTTGCAGAATAAAGAGTTTTTTATAAGACACGTTGTTGAACAACCAGAAAAAGAAAGATGAAATGAAAAGCGTGAACAAGAATAAAAGGATGGCGAAACCAGCGCGTCCAATTAAGAACCAGGCTTTCCTCATTTCATATTCGACTCTGTTCAGGTCAGACATGTTGGCAGAAATCGCATCCGTACCGAGACCAAGCCACGCTGTCCAGACATATGTAAGAATCGTCAAACCTAATAAAAAGAATAATAGATTCCAAACGTTTTTGAGCCGTTCCGCTTCGTTCAGTTTGAACAAATGGTCTTCCCGGCTTGTAAATAGCTTTATTAAATGAATCGAGTATGTCATGCGTTCCATCCTTTAATATAGAAATAAAACTCTCTGTCTTATTCTAACGGAAATTGTCAGTTGTTGCTATAATTACCTCATAAACTACTTGGAAAAAGTTAGGTGGATAAATTCCATTGTTGTTTTTCATATAAGCTCTCGATTGTGGAAGACTCAGTTTCGAGATGTTTCCGGTTTCTGGGGTTCATTGCCTGGTTGAGCATCAGGGCTGGCTGGGAAGCTACTCGCTTTCCTGCGGGGATGACGGCAAGCCATTCCCGCGGGAGTCTCGCAGCTTCCCAAGCACCTCATTCGATGTAGGTGAGAAACGAACCCCTATACCAAGATGGGGCGTCTTCCACCCCAACGCAGGATCACGCATAAAGCGCTCCAAATCAATCTTTCACGCTCGGAATGACCAATGGAAGGAGTTTCAAATATCTCCTTCTCTTGAGCATACAAGCAGTGATTCCGAGAGTGGTTTCGAGAGCCTCACACGGTAAAGGGACGGAAGGGAATGGGGAGGCTCACCGCGCTCCCACGGAAAGCGACTCATTCCCCGCAGCCCTCATCCACTCAACAAAAGTCTCGAAATCGAGTCTTCAATAATAATGCCATATTCTTTAATAATTAATCATTAACGCCACCGTTTACAGAGCTAAAAATAAAGCACGGTGCGGGATGCACCGTGCGTTTCATTTAGCCTTGAGAAGGCGCTGCCTGATAGGGCGGGTCTTGATTCTTCGCTTTAAAAAATAGCGATCGATCTTTATAAAGGAAGATCATGGATAGAATGAAAGCGAACAGATCAGAAAGAGGGAAGGCGAGCCACACGCCTGTCACTCCGAAGAAGTTCGGCAAAATCAATACAAGCGGAATTAAGAATAGGACTTGACGCGCCATAGACAAGATAAGCGCTGGCTTTGCCATTCCCAATGCTTGATAAAGGCCGCCACTGACAACCTGGGCGCCAATCAGAATGGCAAGAGCGAACATGATGCGGATGGCATACGCTCCTGTTTCAATGGTCGCTTCATCTCCTGTGAAGATGTTCATCAAACCTTCAGGGAAGGCCATCATTAAGATGAAAATGCCTGCGGAGATGATCGTAACAACTTTCATACCGAGCATGACCGTTTCTTTTAGGCGGTCGTAATTTTTGGCTCCGTAATTATAGCCAATGATGGGCTGCATGCCTTGAAGGACGCCGATCATCGGCATGATGGTGAACATCGCAAGCTTCTGGACGATTCCGAAGACGCCGACTTCGAATTCACCGCCGAATTTAATGAGCATCAGGTTGATGGCGATCATCATCCCGCTTCCAGATACTTGTCGAATGAAAGCCGGCATACCAATGGTTAACACTTCACGGATGACAGACCACTGCGGTTTCAAGTAGGAAGCTTTGACCGTGAGTGATGATTTTCCTTTTAAGAAGTAATTCAAGACGACGATCGTTACGGTCGCCTGGGATATGACGGTGGCAACGGAAGCACCCTGCACACCCATATCCAAACCGAAAATGAAGATAGGGTCCAGGATCATGTTCAAAACAGCCGGGATGATCATCGTCATCATCGCAAACTTGGAGTTTCCTTCTGAACGGATGATACTGTTCGTCGTAAAGGCGAAAGAGAAGAAGAAAGATCCAAGCATGATCGGGAACAAATAGTCCGTTGCATAAGGCATAATGTTGTCCGTTGCTCCGAACAGTTTCAGCAAAGGCTCAAGAAAGGTGAAGGCACCGATGAAGCCGAAGCTTGAGACGACAACGATCGTAAAAAGGATGTTTCCGAAAACTTGGTTGGCTTCTTCCTGTTTATTTTCTCCTAAACGTCTTGAGATGACGGAGGCACCACCAATACCGACGGCTGCGGCAATGGCCATGATAATCATCATCACGGGGAAGCCGATACTGACACCGGAAACGCCTAAAATCCCGACACCTCGCGCGATGAACAGCGTGTCAACGACATTGTAAAGGGCCATGACGAACATGCCGATCATAGCGGGAACTGATAAATTCGTTAACAATTTCGGGATGGGTTCGGTCCCTAACCGCTGACTTTGTTGTTTCATTTAGCTTCGCTCCTTGAGGTTTTAGGTTTTAAGTTGTCTTGCATCTTTTTCAACCAGGACACCATGACTTGCTGTTCTTCTTTTGACAGTCCCTGAGTCGCTTCTTCTTCAATATCCTCGATGATCTTAAGGATGGTTGCATGCAACTCTAGTCCTTTATCCGTTAGCTTCACAAGCTTTGTCCGTTTGTCTTTTTGGCAGGACCTTTTCATGATACGTTCATGCTTTAAGAGTGTTTCAATCAAGCCGTTCATCGATGAGGCTTTAATGTGCAACTGCTTTTGCAGGTCCGTTTGGGATTGCTCGCCCGCTTTGGCCAGGAAGTAGATGACTTTCGCCTGTGAGTGGGTCAATCCGTACTCTCCTAATTGCTGGTTATATATATTTTGTAAAAAATGCGCGACCATATTGATGTTGTAACCTAAGTTTTGATCTATGTTTTGTTTCATATTTACTTAGCCCCCTAAACAAATTATAGTATAATACGACTTCGATTAGAAGTAAACGAAAGTGTTTCACATAAGGGGAGCTATGGCAGACTTATGAACTTTTATCTGTTACATGAACTTTTTACCATCAAAGCTCAATCACATCTGCTGCTTTATAGTAAAATAAAGGAAAAGAAGGGGTGGTTCGTTATGGTTCAAATAGTAAAAACACATCCGAAATCGTTTTACGGAGGCGTGCTTTTCATTGCTGCCTTACTGCTTTCAAACTTTTTTATTCAGAAAATGGAAGTGACGGGCCAAGTTCCACCGATTCTTGTGTTGGCGACCGTCTTTGATGTCATGATCGTTCTCCCGGTCGTTCTTTTCTTATTTGTCCTCCGGAGAAAGCCAACATTGTCATTGCTTGCTCCTCTCTGGCTTTTAGGAGCAGGGTTCGTCCACTGGATTGTTCCTGCATATGCTAAAGAACATCTGCAATACATGAACGTATCCATTATCCTCGTTGAGGCAGGTTTCATCCTCTTAGAACTTTTCCTTCTTGTTATTTTCATTAAGAATCTGAAGACGTGGAGAAATAACTTCAAAGCTTCAAAAAACACACTTCCACATTTACTTTCAAGAATTTCCATAGTGAACCATCAGACGTTTGGAGGCTATCCTAAGCTGGCACGGCTGATGGGAGTGATAGCCACAGATGCTTCCGCCATCCGCTATGTTTTTTTCCCACATCTGGATGATGAGCCTGCTGGTGAACATACCTTCAGCTATCACAAAAATAGTGAATACTTCGGTGTTTTTCTCATGCTTGTTCATGCGATGCTCATTGAAATCATTGCTGTCCACGTCATGCTCATGCAGTACAGCCACACGATCGCATGGATTGCGACCTTCCTTGATTTTTATGCGCTCGTTTTCCTAATTGCCGACTATCAGGCAATTCGTAAAAGTCCTGTCGTCATTCAGAATAACCATCTTCATTTTCAAAAAGGTCTTCGTTTCCACATGACGGTCCCATTAGAAAAAGTGGCGGATATTCGTCGGTATGAAGGGGAGGCCTTGCCTGAGGAACGTGATTCATTCCCTTTGATGCTTGCTGGATTTGAAAAGATGCCTCCACAGTTCGAAATACAGTTGAGCGAAGCGGTGGAGGGGTATCGTGTATTTGGTTTCAAACGTAAAGTAATGAAAATATTCCTGACTGTCGATGAACCAGAAAGGTTTTTACAAACATTAAATGAAATACGACTGGTTTCAAAGAAAGGCATTTAGTCAATTATGATAAGAGGAAGGAAGGGATTCTATGCCTCGTTATCAAAGTGGAATCTTTATATATAATGGAAAAAAGGACGAAGCAGAGTTAGAAACGGCTCTTTCACAAGTATTGCCGGTTTTGAGTAGAGCGGTGAAGGAGTTAAAGGTCATCCAAACGTTGTCTTTGGACGATTTATATGAAAATTGTCGGCATTACGGGCCCGAGGTTGAAGTTTTTTTCGTCTTTGGAGGAGATGGAACCTTGCATGAAGTCGTCAACTGTCTCGCACCGATGGAAAATCGTCCGGTGATCGGTGTGCTTCCAGGAGGAACGTGTAACGATTTCAGCCGGGTTTTGGATACACCTCAGCGGCTTAATCAAGCAGCTGTCTCCATCATCGAAGGGGAAGAGGTCTCTGTGGATGCAGGGAAGACGGAGGACGATTATTTTATCAACTTCTGGGGCATCGGTCTTGTGACACAAACCTCCTTTAACATTGACGAAAATCAAAAGAATCGGTTCGGTGTACTCAGCTATTTCATGAGCGCACTGAAAACGATGAATCAGGCAACGCCTTTTCGTTTCAAACTGACCGTGGATGATGAAGAGGTGGATGGGGAGGCGGTGATGATTCTTGTCATGAATGGACAATTCATAGGGACGAGGCGCATTCCTGTCCCGACGATCGACTTGCAGGATGGGAAGTTTGACGTTCTGGTTGTGAAGAATTCCAATCTGACATTATTCAGGGAACTCATGACTATGGGACGACCGCAAACCGATCAGAGTGAATTCCAGGAGCTTTCCCACTATCAAGGAGAGAAGGTGAACATCGATGTTGAATTTAAGCAGGATGTTGACATGGATGGGGAAATCAAAGGGAAGACACCGGAAAAATTGGAGGTGCTTCCGGATCATTTTACCTTCTTAAGTGGAGGACCGAACGCGTTGCATAATATGGACAACCTTTAAGGAAACCGTGAATTTGCGGAAAAGGGGTGGTTTGACAGTTGGAATTTGTTAAACTTATACTATCTTTATCTTTTGTAAAGGATGGGCGAACGTGATGAACGAACAAGAACTGTACCGCAAGAAAAAACAAGATCCTTCGTTGAAGCTGTTTGTCGTATTGACAAAAGCTCAGCGTACCATCGCAGATTTAGTGAAGGATGATATCCAACGATATGAATTGAACCCGACAGAATTCGGAGTGCTTGAGCTTCTGTATCACCAGGGAGATCAGCCACTGCAGAAGATCGGAGAGAAAATCCTGCTCGCAAGCGGCAGTATCACTTATGTGGTGGACAAGCTTGAGAAAAAGGAATACTTGAAACGTGTGCCTTGTCCAAACGACCGACGGATCACTTATGCGTCCATTACGGAAAAAGGGCGGGACCTGTTGAACGGCATCTTCCCCGATCATTGGAAAGAGATTGAATCGATCATGGATGGGCTGACGGATGAAGAGAAAAAGGATGCCATCGAACTATTGAAGAAGCTTGGGAAGTCCGCAGATTCCAAAAAAGAGTAGCCAATTTTCTGACGATCCGATATAATGAGAGTAATTCTAAAGACAAAGGAGGGTATGAAGATGTTACAGATGCACGTGCTTGACTATCAAATCAACTATGTACGCCGTGCAATTATTCACGATTCAGCTGTCAACGGGACACGTATGTCCAAAATGGCATCTGAATAGTGAAGCAATGTAGCGTCTCATACCTGATTATTCACAGATCCAAGTCAGAGGTAACGGGACCTCTGGCTTTTTTTGTGTTTTCAAAAAGTCTTTAGGAGGAATTTGAAATGATCATTACATTAAAGAATTTATATAAAATTGTCGGTGGGGAAGTATTGTTCGAAGCTTTGGATATGGAAATCAAACCCGGTCAGCGTGTCGGGCTTGTCGGTCGTAATGGCAGCGGAAAATCCACCCTTTTCAGAATCATGACCAAAGAGGAATCGTTGGATGGCGGTGACCTTTTCATTCAAAAAGGGGCGACCATCGGTTATTTGAAACAGATTCCAGCGGATTGGGCGGGAACGGGTAGAGCATACTTGCAGCTTGCCTTTACTGAACTCGTTTCTTTGGCTGAACAGATGAAAGAATTAGAAGAGGATATGACAGATCCTGAAAAAATGGAGAATGCCATTGCCGCTTACGGGGAAATACAGGAGCGTTTCACTCAGCGTGGTGGATACGAAATGGATGCCTCCATCAAACAAGTGGCGAACGGATTGAATATCGCTCATTTGCTGAATCAGCCATTTTCAAGTTTGAGCGGAGGGGAGAAAACGAAACTTGGTCTTGCCAAGTTGTTGCTGGAAGACCCCGACGTGCTTTTGCTTGATGAACCGACAAACCATTTGGATCTACAAGCGATCGAATGGCTGGAAGCGTATTTGCAAGCCTACGACGGGACCATTTGTGTCATCTCCCATGACCGCGCATTCCTTGATCACATCGTCACAGACATTATGGATTTGGAATCCGGTGAAATTGATACGTACAAAGGCAACTACACCGCTTTTGAGAAACCAAAAGAAGAAAAATTGCTTGCAGAATTTCATCAGTATGAAGAACAACAGAAGAAGATTAAAAAGATGAAAGAGGCCATAAGAAGGTTGAGGCAATGGGCGAATGAAGCCACTCCACCGAATCCTAAGCTTTTCAAAAAAGCGAAAAGCATGGAAAAAGCGTTAGAACGGATGGAGAAGATCGATAAGCCGGTGATCGATCCGAAAAAAATGAATCTTTCTCTTGAATCGGATGGTCGGACAGGGAAAGACGTATTCACCATTGAATCGCTGAAGAAGCAATACGGCAGCGAAACGATTTTGGATGGTGTCGACCTTCACGTCCGTTATCAGGACCGGATCGCGATTGTCGGAGCCAATGGAAGCGGGAAATCCACATTCTTGAGAATTTTATTGGAAAAAGAAACACCAAGCGCAGGGACGATCAAACAGGCGCCGTCCATCAAAGTAGGCTATCTTCCGCAAAACCCTCTGCAGGAAGCCGATCGCGACCAGCGGATGATCGACCACTTCAGGGATCACATCCGGGTGACCGAAGGGGAAGCACAGCACAGGCTTGCGGGCTTCATGTTTTATGGATATGACGTCTTCCGTAAAATCCGCCACCTAAGCGGAGGGGAGCAGATGCGTTTGAAGCTTGCGATCTTCATGCACCAGGATATTCAGGTGCTGGTCCTGGATGAACCGACCAACCACCTTGATGTGGAGTCACAAGAAGTTCTTGAAGAAGCGCTCAATCAATTCAAAGGAACGATTATCGGGGTTTCCCACGATCGGCACTTCCTGGACCAGTGTTTCACTCACACCGCTTTTCTTGTGGATGGAAAACTTCACAGGTATATCGGTACGTATGAAGAAACGAAGAAACATTGGCACGCCCTTTTAGAAGCGCGTGAAGAAGAGAAGCTCGTAAAACGTGAAAAAACAGGAAATCCAGAAAACCACATCAAAGAAGAACCGATCATCGATTGGGAAAAGGAAATCGCTTGTCTCGAGGGGGAGATTTCAACCATCGATCAACAGATGCAGAACGGTGACAATGTAGATGAGTTAATGAAACTCCAACAGCACAAAGATAAGTTGGAAAAAGACTTAGAATCTCTTTATGAAAATTGGATGGAAGCCCAGTGATGGTTTGTCCAGTACTAGGAAAAGGGTAGGAAACCAAAAGTTTCCTACCCTTTTTGGTGACCGGCATGAACGACCTCGTATCCATCTATAGGATGGACACATGTTTAGAAGGATCGCCTCGTTTCTCACGGTAATAGTCGACGAGGGCGCCGGTATACGAAAAAAAATCAGGACAAAAGATGCCTGAGGCAGCGAGATCCATTTCTGCCTGATGGTTGTCATAGTATGCACTACAAAGGAAGTAATCAAGAGCTTCCCTTTGAATACCTAAAACTTTCCGTAAAGGACGAAGCTTCAATGATTGGTTAGCAAGCCCCAGCGGCAAGGTGAAACGAGGGTGTTTGTCCGCATACACATAACTGAGCTGCTCGTAGATTTCTTTGGCTGTGTAAGGATTGGGATCTGTGAGGTGGTACGTCTTTCCGCTGCTTTCGGGATGATGGGCAAGGTAGTTTGTCGCTTCAATGACATAATCCTGGGGCACAAGGTTTACACGTGCTGTTCCTTTTCCGAAAAAAGGGAGAACGGGTAGACTTCTTAAAGCTTCTACTAAGTTCAATATAAAATAAGGTCCGTCGAATTTGGCGGTCACTCCTGATTTTGTATGTCCGACTACGATCCCGGGGCGGATGATGGTTGTCGGGATTTCTTTGCACATCCGGTGAACGAGATTTTCAGCTTCGTGTTTCGTGTATTCATAATGGTTCTTAAAACCTTTCCCATGAGCGAGGTCCTTTTCGTAAACGGTCCCTTCCCGTTTTCCTGAAACATAGGCGGTGCTGAAATAAATATAACGTTCCAAATGCTGGCATTGGGAAAGCCAGCGATTCACCTCTCTTGTCCCTTGGACGTTGACTTTCCATGCCGGCATGAGAGGGACGGCCAAATCATAAAGAGCGGCAAGGTGGAAAACGTGGGTCACCTCTTGTAGTAATTGCATAGATGTTGCGGATGAGAGTCCCAATCCTTTTTGAGTAATGTCCCCTGGGACGAGTTCGATTTTTCCAGTATTCACACCATTGACTGTTTCCCACGCCTCTATCTGCTTTTTCGCTTCTTTTTCCATAGAGGGAAGGTGAAGGAGATAGAGTTTCTCTATGGAATTCCTGTTTCTAAAAAGACCTTCAATTAAGGCTGAAGCTAAATATCCTGGAAAACCAGTAAACAAATACGTGTTGGACATGACCATTTCCCCTCCGTAATCCGTTTGATTACCTTTTCGTGATGGATCATTGAACTTCCTTCTTTTGCCTATTCACTTGTTTATTGTGAAGGAGGAGGGGAAAACAAGAACGAGTCACAGATTTTTTGGGAGGTTATCAAATGAAAGTTCTTTATAGGAGCCAATGGAAAAGTAGGAAAACACATAGTTGATAAACTTGTAGAAACCGAACACACCCCGTATGCGATGGTCCGTAAGAAGGATCAGATTCCTCAATTCGAAGAAAAAGGTGTAGAAACCATACATGGAGACCTGATGAGAGATTTTGAACATGCTTTCAAAGGAATGGATGCCGTCATCTTCGCGGCAGGATCCGGACCTGATACAGGCGCAGACATGACGATCGTCGTCGATCAGGAAGGAGCAATCAAGGCAGCGGAGCATGCGGAAGCCAATGGGGTGAAGCGGTACATGATGTTAAGTTCAATCGGAGCAGACCGCGCAGAAGAAGCGCCCGACGATTTCAAATTTTATCTTTACGCTAAACGACGCGCCGATGAATACTTGAAAAGTACAGACTTGGATTATACCATCGTCCGCCCCGGCGGTCTGACCAACGATGCAGGCACAGGGAAGGTGACGTTGAAAGAACGTACAGATCAAGGAGAGATCCCACGTGAAGATGTTGCCGCCACACTTGTTCATCTTCTCCCTGTAGAAGATTCCATCCACCAAAGCTACGACCTCATCAGCGGCGACACACCGATTGAAGAACTATAAAAAAGAAGGAGCCTCGCGCTCCTTCTTTTTTAAGTCGTTTGTTTAAGTATATGGCAGGATTGTTGAAGACTCGATTTCGAGAATTTTGTGGGAGTTTAGGGGCTCCGGGAAAAGGTTCGCTTTCCGTGGGCGAGTGATGAGCCTCCTCGAGCTAACGCTCTGCGGGGTCTCATCTACCACGCACTTCCTCTTAGATATCCGGTTCCGGCGCCTAGCGGCTAGTGAGACTTCCCTCGCTTCTGTACGATAAGTCAACATCGAATCACTCCGTTCTTCGTGTTTCCTTTATCTCCGCCAGCTCAGTCCAGTCCATACGCCGCTGATCGAGGCGCCTCCACACTTAAGGTAGGAGTCTCACCTTTTCCCTCCGCCCCTTTACCATACGAGATTCTCGAAATCCCTCTAACAGGAACCTGGCGAGCTCTGTAATGAAGACCTGTCAATCAACGCTGTTATAGAGTCGTTTTAACCATAGATCCAGCAAGAATAAGGCGTGGGAACAGGGTCTGGGAAACGTCCGCATGAAAAACGAATGGAGACACGAGCGTGTGTGTTTTTCTACTGACTAATTCCAAACACCGCAAATCGTCGTTTCCCTGACCCCGTATCCATGGCCAGGAATTGTCATTCATTATTTCAACTAGGCAAGGCTTTCTTTAAGGATGCGCGGTATGTGCTCCTAGCGCTCCCGCGGAAAGCGAGTCATTCCCCGCAGCCCCCATCCACTCAACAAAAGTCTCGAAACTGAGTCTTCCACAAACGGGAGCGTTAATGTAAAAGGGATGTGATGAAAATGACAAAACCGTGACAAAAAATGAGCGGATTATAATGAGAAAATAGGTTTAGCTGATGTGAAAACGGGTATAAAATTTCTAGACAGAATTGTAATAGACACAAGGAGGGGAAGCTTTGGGTAACCCGGAAGTGATCGTGTACACAAGTCGGAACTGTCATTATTGTGAGAAGGTACTAGGAACATTGGAAGAATGGGAAATTGATTATGAAGAGCGGAATGTATCTGAGAACCGTGACCATTTCAAAGAACTACAAAGAAACAAAATTTACGGTACACCCGCTGTATTTATAGATGGAGAAAAGATTCTCGGTTATCAAGAACGTAAAATGAAACAGAAACTGAGAATAAAAGAAAATCCTCAGTACATTAGGACTGACTCCATGAATTTTTCCTAAATGGTTTCGACAAGTGATGATCATCACTTGTTTTTTTTGTCCAAAAGCATCAATAAGCCTGGTATTCATCGCTTTCGTTTCACTTTTTCATGTGCTTTTTCATAGGCTGAAGTATCATACGTTAAAGGTGGAACATTCATGTACCCATATAATCCTTACTATTATTACAATAATGGCTGGTATCGGTATCCTTCCAGTCTTCCTTACGATCAGATGAACTACCAGCAAATGTCCAATAACCAGGGGAACGTCTGGGGTTATACCCCGTACAATCAAGCCATGTATGGTTTTCAAAATCCATATGTGAATAGTTATGACTATACAGGTTATACTGAGACCGGGAATCCGAATCCGAATTCTTCATTCAACGTCGGCAATATGTCCAAAGGCGTCATGAGTTATTTTCAAAAAGAAGATGGCCAGATTGACTTCGACAAAATGATGTCGACTACCGGTCAGGTCGTAAAGACCGTAAAGGATGTCAGTCCAATTGTTAAAGGGATCGGGACATTCGTTAAAGGCATCAAGTAAACCGCGCGCTATTCATTTAGCGCGCATTTTCTTTAGGCATAAGAAAATGTAGAGAAACATGTAGCTGTGAGCAGAAGGTTAGTTCCCTTATCTTCCCAACCAACCTCTAAATGAGCATACAGACCGGAGCCTTTTTCGTAATCAAGGGGATTTTCATGGATAAAAAATGGGAAATGAATGTGTTATAATTTTTCGCATAACGAAATAAATGATCGGGTGGAGGCGTAGGAACATGAGTATCGGGTGTTTATGTATTCACGGGTACACAGGAAGCCCGGATGAAGTCCAGCCCCTCGTCGACTTTCTGGAAGCACGGACGGATTGGGAAATTGCCAATCCTACGCTTCCGGGGCACGGGGAGGACTTGGATCTTGAAGGGCACTATTATCAAGAATGGATTGCTACGGCAGAGCTCGCTTTGCTGGACCTCATGAAAAGACACGATACCATTTATATTATCGGCTTTTCCATGGGTGGGATGATTGCTGCTTACTTGACTGCAAAGTATCATCTGGATCGTTTGGTGCTTTTGTCGGCGGCTGGAAAGTATGTCAGTCTTCCACAGATGTATAAGGATATTCTTGCGATGGTTGCAGATGCGTGGAATGGCGTGCTTGCAGACAATGAGCTTTTTCTCAGGTACCAGAAAAAGTTGAAGGATACTTATCTCTTTTCCACATTCGAATTTATGAAGTGTGTGCAATTCACACGACCCTATTTACAACAGGTCCGCTGCCCTGTGCTCATCATCCAAGGGGAGCTTGATGGCATGGTGCCAAAGAAAGCGGCTTTGTATTTGGAAGAAGAAATTCCTTCAGAAGAAAAAGAGGTCATTTTCTTGAAAAAGTCGAAGCATTTGATCTGTCATGGGGATGACAGCGACGAATTGTTTGATAAAGTGATGGACTTTGTAAGTCAACCATAGGGGGAAGAGAAATAATGAAGAATAATCGTGGACAACCCATCCAGACACCTTTTTATTATGGATGGGTTGTTGTGATGGTTGCCGGTTTGAGCGTGTTCTTTTCAGGACCTGGTCAAACCTATTCCATCTCCATTTTTATTGATTATTACATAGAAGATTTTGAGTATTCACGGTCGTTGGTTTCTGGTATTTATTCAGCGGCTACATTGTTAGCGGGAATCACGTTGTTTATGATGGGGCGCCTCATCGACCGTTTCGGACAGCGGGCGATGATGGTTACGATTGGTTCATGTTTAGCATTAGCTTTGTTTTGGAATGCTTTTCTTCTCGGGCCGATTATGATGTTTTTTGGCTTCTTTATGATTCGTTTATTCGGGCAGGGATCGATGACATTGATTCCAAACACGCTTGTGCCCCAATGGTTCATAAGGAAGAGGGGACGAGCGCTCAGTATTATGGCGATCGGTGGATTTGCTAGTTCTGCTTTGTTACCACCACTGAATACATGGCTGATTGAATCCTTCGGTTGGAGAATGACATGGGGCTTATGGGGAGGCGCACTGTTGATTCTTTTTGTTCCACTGGCCTTCTTCTTCGTCCGTAACAAACCCGAGCACATCGGGGAAGTGCCGGACGGGACGCCGAAACCGGTCAAAGGAGAAACAGTGAAAAACCCGAACGTTGAGGTCAATGAAAAGAGTTGGACATTGAAGGAAGCCATGGCGACGAGAGCTTTTTGGTTTATTTTGTTTTGTGTCATCGTCCCAGCTCTCGTAAACACGGCGATTACCTTTCATATGGTGTCGATCATGGATTTAAGAGGACTGGATACAGGGGTAGCAGCCATGGTGCTGACCTTAATGGCCGTCGTCGGATTTCCGGTTACTTTCGTCAGTGGTTATCTGGTCGATCGTTTCAAGGTGCATTATATTTTGGCCATCACGTTCTTTGGCCACATCTTTACGCTGGTCGTTCTTTTGTTCACAAATTCATGGTGGATGGCTGTTGCCTTTGGTGTATTCTGGGGCTTCGTCAATGGCTTTGAGCGAATCGTATTGAATATCGTCTGGCCAAATTATTTTGGGAGGGAACACCTTGGGAGTATCAAAGGGCTTGCCCAAACGGTCATGGTCGTTGGTTCAGCGCTTGGGCCGCTTCCGTTCGGTTTGTTTTTTGACTGGCTGGGAGGTTATCAGGAAGTCATTCTGCTGACCATTCTCTTTCCGGTGACCGCAGGTATTCTTGCGTTATTGTCACCCCAGCCGAAATATGAGGATTATCATGCATAAAAAAACGTCAGAGGTTTAAAACCTCTGACGTTTTTTAGTCTTTAAAGAAAGCGATGACGAGCCCACCTTCTCCTGCGTATGTGGAGATAAGGGGGCCTGTTTCCATAAAGAGAGATTCTTTGAAATTGTAACGTTCTTTGATTGTACTCATGACTTTCTTTCCCCGGTCCTCATCGTTGCAATGGGACATCGCAATGACGCGGTCTTCCAGGTTGGATGCATACTCACCGATTTGGTCGACGAAGCGGCGCAAGGATTTCTTGTTGCCTCGTACTTTTTCCGTCACTTCTACTGCGCCTTCATCATCGCTCGCTTTCATAAGAA
The DNA here is from genome assembly GCF_003386945.1 of Halobacillus trueperi. Lineage (NCBI taxonomy): Bacteria > Bacillati > Bacillota > Bacilli > Caryophanales > Bacillaceae > Halobacillus > Halobacillus trueperi. The sequence continues at coordinate 16,001 of NZ_QUAE01000029.1, forward strand.
GTTTGATATTCAGTGTCTTGGCGATGGCTCCTTTGACCTTATCCAGTCGTCCGCCTTTGATGACATTTTCCAGCGTCTTCAAAATGAAGAGTGTCGTCGTCTTCTCAATCCGCTCCTCCATATGGGAGACCAGCTGGTTAAAATCGTATCCTTCTTCCATGCGGGCCGTCGCTTCATGCACGAGTAATGCAATGCCGCAGGAGGCCGTCTTCGTATTGAGAACGGCAATTTTACGATCCGGTTCTTCATCAAGGAGCATGTCCTTACCCATGACAGCACTCTCATATGTACTGCTTAATCCCTGAGTAAGGGCAAGCACTAAAATTTCATCGTTCGGATCGATCTGTTTGTATTTTTCATAAAAATCATTCGGGCTTGGAGAAGAAGAACGGGGAAGTTCATCAGACTGCTTCAGTTTTTCATAAAACGTAGGCAAATCGATCGTTTCCCCTGTTTTATATTGTTCATCTCCGAAGTGTAAGTTAAGCGGAACATATTGAATACTATGTGCGTCCATCATTCCATGAGGCAGATCTCCGCCTCCATCAATGATCAGTTGTATCGTCATTTCTTCACCTGCTCTCTTAAATTCATCGTACTATTGAGGTGTACCCCATACTTATTCAATATTATATCAAACTTAGCGGTCTATTGACGGTTTGTTTCATGAGTGAATTTCGGTTTCACCTTTTTCATCGTGCTCAGTATGAACATCATAAGACCGAAAATGACAATAGATCCTCCGAGCCATTGCGTCCATGTGATCACTTCATCCAAAATCCAATAGGCTAAGATAGAAGCCCCGATTGGTTCGACGAGTACAGCCATGGAAATCGTAGAGGTGCTGAGCCATTTCAATGTCCAGTTGAACAGCGTATGACCGAAGAAGGTCGGGATGATTGCGAGACCTAAGAATATCAGCCACTGATCACCGTCGTAACCGGTAAAAGAATAACCAAGCGCCAGGTTATAGAGTAGAAGTGTGGCCGCTGCCATCCCATAAGCAATGAACGTATAGGTCATGATGGACTGACGTTTACGTAAGTTCTGACCAAGCAGGAAATAACCGGTAACGGTAATAGCACCAAGCAGGGCCAGCAGATCACCGAACAAAGCCGTGCCGCTTATTTGAAAGTCGCCCCAGCCGATGATTACGCTTCCTGTCAATGTGATGACAAGACTCAGAATGGCTCCGACAGTGAATCGCTCTTTGAAGAAGAGGTAGGTCCCCATAAAAGCGAAGACCGGCTGGAGGGCAACAAGGACGACGGAACTTGCGACGGTCGTATAATTCAATGATTCAAACCACAAAATAAAGTGGAAGGCGAGGAATACACCCGATAAAATCGCAAGAACCCAATCTTTCTTATTCGTTTGTTTTATTTCATCGAAATGTTTCCATAATACATAAGGAGCCATAATTCCGACTGCAATGGCCAGACGGTAAAAAGCGATCATCGCAGCCGGCGCATCTCCTGCGAGTTTGACAAAAATCGCGGAAGTGGAAATGGAAAGGACGCCAATAAACAAAATAATATATGGTTGAACTGGAGGCTTTTCCAAGCGAGCCCTCCTCTGGTATACGTCATTTTTTTCTCATTTTATCATTATTACGTTTGAAAAGCATAGCCGAAATGTGTAGAATTAACTATGTTATATGTGTTATGATGAATGAATCTATCAGGCAGATACCAGAGAAGCCTCTCCCGTTTCCTGTGGCAGAAGGCTTTTTTTACATGTATATAGGTAGAAGATTTAAACAATAAAGGAGTATGAAATTACTGTGACAACATTTCAATCACTAGGATTATCAAAACCTATCCTAAAATCATTAGACGTTATGGGTTTTGAAGAAACAACACCAATACAAGAACAAACAATCCCTCTAGGACTAGAAGGGAAAGATGTCATTGGTCAAGCTCAGACAGGTACGGGAAAAACGGCTGCATTCGGTATTCCGATGCTGGAAAAAATCAACAAGCAAGTGAAGGCCGTTCAAGGACTTGTCATCGCCCCGACAAGGGAATTGGCTATTCAAGTAGCAGAGGAGCTTAACCGTCTAGGTAAAGGAAAAGGCATTCGTGTCCTGCCAATTTATGGTGGATCAAACATGGAACGCCAAATCCGTGCCCTGAAAAACAATGACATCGTCGTAGCAACACCAGGACGTTTGCTGGACCACATCCGTCGTAAAACAATCAAGTTACAAGATGTCCACACAGCAGTACTTGATGAAGCGGATGAAATGCTTAATATGGGCTTTATCGAGGATATCCGTGACATTCTGAAGGCACTGCCAGAAGAGCGCCAAACTTTGCTTTTCTCAGCGACAATGCCGAAAGAAATTCGTGATATTGCAACAACATTGATGAATAACCCGGAAGAAGTAAAAGTCAAAGCGAAAGAAATGACAGTGGAAAACATTGAGCAGTTCTTCGTAGAGATTCCGGAAAAGCACAAATTCGATACACTGACACGTTTGCTGGATATCCATGACCCTGCATTGGCGATTATTTTCGGTCGTACAAAGCGTCGTGTTGATGAAGTAGCTGACGGTCTTCAAGCTCGTGGATTCAGTGCTGAAGGCATTCACGGTGACTTAACACAAGGGAAGCGTATGTCCACATTGAACAAGTTCAAACGCGGACGCATCGAGATCCTTGTCGCAACAGACGTAGCCGCACGTGGCCTGGACATTTCCGATGTTTCTCACGTGTACAACTTTGACATTCCGCAGGATCCAGAAAGCTATGTCCACCGTATTGGACGTACAGGACGTGCCGGTCGTAAAGGGAAATCCATTTCCTTCGTAACACCTCGTGAGAAGGATCAGCTTCACCTGATTGAAAAACTCACGAAGAAGAAAGTGGAACGCCTGAAAGTACCTTCTTCTGAAGAAGCAGCACGCGGTCAGCAAAAAGTGGCTGTTGAGAAGTTGGCAGAAACGATCACAAACAACGATTTGAATAATTATAAGCAGGCAGCTAACGAACTGCTTGAACAATATGAGTCCACAGACCTTGTCGCTGCTGCACTGAAAATGATGACAAAAGAACGCAGTGAAGTACCTGTCCGTTTGTCTTCTGTTCAACCGATCAGTGTGAAAAACGCACAGCGTGACAAGAGTAAGAAAAAAGGTGGCTACCGCAAAGGTGGAGGCGGCAAGCGCAACTTCAACAATAAAAATAAATCCCGCAACCGCAACTTTAGCGGCAAAGGCGGCAGCAAGCGCGGCAATTACCAAAACAAAGGCCGCAGCTAAGTATGACCATTGAAAAGGATCAGTCCTCTGTACGAGGGCTGATCCTTTTTTTGTTTTGCTCGTATTGATGGTTATTGAAGGATACGGCAGTACAGTAATTTATCAGTGGGTTTTACGCTTTTATCGGTTGATTTTAAGTATTTATCAGTGACTTTCAAACTTTTATCAGTGGGTTTAGCGGTTTTATCGGTGAGTTTCGTGTTTTTATCAGCGGGAGGTATTGGTGGATGATATAAAAAAAGACTCCACCCCCGAAGGGTGAAGCCATTACATGCGGTTTACTAGTGCGAACAAAGCGAGGAAGATGATGATTCCCCAGAGAATGTACTTGCCTGTGTTCTTCCGCCCGTATTTTCTTTTCTGCCAACGATCCGGATCGAAAGAAATGTCATCACTGTCGGAACGCGAATGACGGGTGCGGACTTGCCATAAAGAGAAGCGGCGCGCATTTTTTAAAATGACAGGAGCAATGGCGAAACCGCCAATCAGTCCGAATAAGTGACCGAAGATATTGATGTTTGGCCGTGCAAAAGTCATGAATAAACCGATTGCAAAAATGGCGAGAATAATTTGCGAATTGGCTGTATCAATCAAGTGTTTCCGGTTCATGACCATAAATAGATAAACGCCGAAGATACCGAAAATGGCTCCTGAAGCCCCGAGGTGCCAGTAATAGGCATCCGGATTAACGATAAATGTACCGAGGTTGCCGACAATGCCGGCAAATAAATACATCACAACAAACTTTCCTTTTCCTAACATCTGCTCAAGGGCTGGCCCGAAGAGGACGAGGGAAAAGGAGTTGAACAGGGCATGGGTGAAATCTCCGTGTAAGAAAATCGGAGTGACGAGGCGCCAATATTCGCCGTTCAAAATCAAGGCATTCATCCCAATGCCCCATTCCTTCAAGTCAACCGCAAAACCGAGCTGCAGAAAATCCATCAACAGCCATAAAAAGAAATGAAGCCCAACTAGAAATGAAACAATCGGATAAAATCGAATAAATTCTTTAAAACTCTCCGTTCGTACAAACATGACTAATCTCCTTTTTTACGTTCAAGTTAAGGGGAGTGTCTCGTTCCCTGAACCCTATACATCTCCAAAAATCGATGAACATGCTTTCCTGAATAAGGGAACGTGCATAAAGTTCATTGAACTCCTATTATAATGTAATCCTTGCCGCTTCCTCGTATTCTTTTTTACCGTGAAAAGATTCGGGTATACTGTTCATAGATTGTTAATGAAAAGGAAGATGAATTGTGATCAAAGGCATCGGCGTAGATATCATTGAATTGGATCGTATTAAACAAAGTATAAAGCGAAGAGAACGCTTTGTTCAACGAATACTGACTGAAGAGGAACATCTTCGTTACGAATCGTTGAATGAAAAAAGAAAAGTAGAATACTTGGCGGGTCGGTTTGCTGCAAAAGAAGCTTTTGCCAAAGCGACGGGTACAGGAATCGGCAAGCTTGGTTTCCATGACGTTGAAATATTATCAAATGAAATGACAGGGGCGCCTGTGATGAAGGCGAAAGGCTACGATCGCTATCAGGTGTGGGTGTCCATCAGTCATAGTTCGGATCATGCCATTGCTCAGGTGGTTTTGGAAGAGTGCTAGGGAGGTATAGGAGGGCAGACATAATTACATAGGTTGTCTCATAACATTGTAATGCGGGTAGGAGGGAACGAATTGGATATTGTTACCGCACAAGAAATGTACGAACGGGATCGAGTGGCCATGGAAGCCGCTGGACTAGATGGGAAGATGCTCATGGAGAATGCAGGGAGAGCGGTTGCGTATGACTTTCTCCGCTACATTCAAAAAGAGCATACGATTGTCGTCCTGATAGGTGCTGGCAATAATGGAGGCGATGGATTCGTCATTGCCAGGACGTTGTTGAACCTTGGATACGATGTGGAGGCTTGGCAAGTCGTTCCGGACACCAAGATCACTGGAGATGCAGAAGCACATAAGAGGATATTCCAAGCTTCTGGTCACCCGTACAGACTATTGAAGAGTTCGGAAGACTTGAATACTTCTCTATGTCGTGCAGATGTATGCATCGACGCGATGTTAGGGATCGGAGTGAAGGGGCGGCTGAGAGAGCCCTACGCGGATATCGTCCGTCTCTGTAATGAGAGATCAATTGTAAGACTTGCCGTCGATCTCCCTTCCGGTGTGCCGGCAGATGAAGGGGAAGAGGATTTTGAGGCATTCCAAGCTCATTACACGTCGATCATCGAAGCACCGAAGCAGAGTGCCTTTTTACAACACACACAGCCAAACTATGGCGAATGGTCGGTCGTGGAAATCGGACTACCACCCAAACAACTTCCGGATCCCCGGAGGATGCTTTGGGGGAGAGCTGATGTTGAAAGGACCTTGCCTAAACGAGAGGATCATTCGCATAAAGGATCGCACGGAAAAGGGTTGATCATCGGAGGGTCTCACTTGATGCCCGGCTCTGTCGCTATGACGGCGAGGGCAGCTCTGCGGAGCGGGGCGGGATTGATTGCGGTATCCACGGATTCTGAAGCGATCCCTGCGATTTCTCCGTATGTGCAAGAAGCGACTTTTGTAGAAGGGGAAAATGGAGGACGAGTTCCTGACCTGGGAGGGTACGATGGTATCGCTGTCGGTATGGGATTGGGCCGCAACTCTATGCAGGAAACAGTGGTGGAGCGACTGGTCCGTGAAAAAGAAACCCCATTACTGGTGGATGCCGACGGGTTGTACCTTTTAAAAGATTTCCTTGGAGAGTTGAAAAATAGGGAAGTTCCGACCGTTCTGACGCCTCACCCAGGTGAGTTCGCCCACTTGACGGGTCTTTCCATCCAGGAGATTTTGCGCGCTCCTTTTTCCTATTCAAAAGAATTCGCTGAAAAGCACGGCGTGTACCTCGTTCTGAAAGGACCTTCAACGATCATTACAGGTCCTGATGGTGAACAGCGGGTAGACGTCTCAGGCAATGCCGGCCTCGCTAAAGGTGGAAGTGGTGATGTTCTTTCTGGCATTCTGCTCAGCATGATGATGCAGACAGAACATGTGATGGATGCCTTAAGCAATGGTTGTTTCCTTCATGGATCAACGGCTGATTTACTTGTGCAGGATGGACATTCGAAGGTTGACCTACTCGCCTCTGACGTCATTGAAGGTTTATCCCGGACGTTCCGTACATTTTCTTCTTGATCCATATCATACGTTCCCTTTGTCCTTAAGTAGAGACAAAGGAGTTGAGTCTTATGCAAAGACGTTTTCTGATCCTGTTGTTCAGCCTGTTCGTCTTAGGTGCTTTGACAGCTTGTGGCTCACAGTCGAAAGAAGATGTCGTCAAAAAGCTCGAAAAACAGTCGGAAGAAATGGCTGGATATAAGACCGAAGCGAATATGAAGATGCGTACAGGGAAGGAAGAACAGAAATACAACATTCAAGTGTGGCATAAAAAGGATGATTTTTACCGTGTGAAGCTTCAAAATGATCAGGATGAAAAAGGAAGCCAGATCATTTTGAAAAATGACAGCGGCGTTTATGTCTTGACGCCTGCCTTGAACAAGAGTTTCAAATTCCAAAGCGAATGGCCTCAAAACACAAGTCAGCCTTATCTTTATGCTTCACTGCTGAATGATATCAAAGCGGATCCGGATGCAGAGTTCAATGCTTCCGAAAACTACTTTGTGTTCAAGACAAAGACAAACTATCAAAATAACAAAACCCTGCCGTTCCAGGAAATTTACTTTGATAAGAAAACATATCATCCTGTGATGGTGAAAGTGTTTGACCAGGATATGAATGCTCTTGTGGAAGTCCAATTCGCCAACTTCTCGAAGGACGATTCCATGAAGAAGGAAGACTTTGATGTCGATAAGAATATGGCCATGGCTCCAACAGAAGCCCCTGTTGCGAACATGGAAGGGGAAGAGCTTGAAGAAGTGCTGTATCCACAAGAGACATTTGGTGCTGAACTTGCAGATGAACGTGAAGTGAAGACGGAAGATGGGAAACGATTCATTATGACCTATGCAGGTGATAAGGACTTCACATTGGTTCAGGAAAAAGCGGAAGTTCAAGCGGCAAGTGCTCAATACTCTGTCCAGGTGAATGGTGAACCTGTCCAGCTTTGGGATGGAGTTTTTGCAGCCTTCGAACACAACCGTCTGGAATGGAACCATAATGGAACGACTTACCAGCTCGCGAGCAATGAATTGACGCAGGATGAAATGGTCGCTGTCGCAAGCTCAATCAACACGGCTGCGATGGTGAAATAAACTTGGAAGGAGCAGGCTTAACGGTCTGCTTTATTTTTTGGTCTTCCATCACTCTGGTTAGGAAGATGCCCCTCAAGCTTCACCCCCCGGGCTCACGAGAGTCTTTGCTTTCTTTAGAGTCAATCACCAAATCTATCCAATATTCCTGTTTTTTCTATGATATTTGACACTGGCTTCTTCTCATTCAATAATAAAAAGATATAGAGAGAGGAGCGGTCATTGTGGCATGGAATACGTATTACAGAGATTCAATCGCAAAGGTTGAATTGACGGCGATTGAGTATAATATACAGCAATTGAAACACCGATTGGAAAAAGAGACAGACATTTGCGCGGTAGTCAAAGCAGATGCCTACGGACATGGGGACGTGCAAGTCGCAAGGGCTGCCTTAAAAGCGGGAGCAAAGAGTCTTGCCGTCGCACTTTTGGATGAAGCTTTAAAACTGAGAAGAGCAGGAATTGAGGCACCGATTCTCGTCATGGGCTGGACACGCCCTGGGGATGCTGCGGTCGCTGCTGAAAACAACATTGCTTTAACGGTTTTCCAAAAAGATTGGCTGAAGGAAGCGGCGGGTATTCAGCGTTCTAACCCATTGAAACTTCATCTGAAAATCGATACAGGAATGGGACGGATCGGGGTACGAACGGTGGCAGAATTAGAGGAAATCCTTGCTGTTCTTGCTGAAACCTCCGAGTTTCATTTGGAAGCTTTGTTTACCCATTTTGCTACAGCGGATGAGGAAGAATCCGAGTATTTTCATAAACAACAAGAGCGCTGGCACGAAATGTTTTCTTATTTTAAGAGGAATTGGGCAGAAGATGTCGAAATTCATACAAGTAACAGTGCGACAAGTATGAGGGTTCCGGAGCGGATGGATCATTTTGTCCGATTTGGTATCAGCATGTATGGACTTTATCCTTCTCCCCATGTCAAAAAAGAACGGCCGATCGACTTGAAGCCTGCTTTTTCTCTGTCGAGCCGGTTGGTCCATGTCAAAAAAATAGAGGCTGGAGAATCGATTAGTTATGGGGCTACCTACACAACGGAAAAAGAAGAGTGGATCGGCACCATTCCGCTTGGTTATGCGGATGGTTGGATCCGTAAGCTTCAAGGTGCGGAGGTCCTCGTCGACGGGAAACGTCAGCCGATTGTCGGAAGAATTTGCATGGATCAATTCATGATTCGGCTGGATCAGGAATATCCTATAGGGACAAAGGTTACCTTAATTGGTAAACAAGGGGATCAAGAAATTTCAGCCGATGAAATAGCAGAGCATCTCGAAACGATCAATTATGAGATACCCTGCATGATCAGCCAAAGGGTGCCGAGAGTTTTTCAAGAAGATGGGAGAACGGTAGAAGTGAGAAACTCCTTGTTGTGAGTAAGCTTCCCGTTTCCGGACAATTCTCCCGATGTAAGGATAAAAGCTTTCATAATTCACGAAAAAATTCCAACACTCCTTTGCAATGGACACTCCCGTTTGATAAGATTAGAGTGGACTAATTGACTGGTTTCTTTTGAGAGAAGATGGTGGAGGTGTATGGTTTTGTCCGATAGCATGCAGGAGATTGTCATCCGGATTCCGGATAACCTACTCAATGAAGTGGATGGCTTCATTCAACTCGATAACAGTGATCGGAGCGATTTCATGTGTCAAGCAACGAAAATGTATTTGCGTGAGAAGAAACAGCGACATATTAGAGAATCCATGCGTAGAGGCTACATGGAAATGGCGAAAATCAATTTAAATATCGCTTCAGAAGCGTTTCAAGCTGAAGAGGAGGCCGAACACACCCTGGAGCAACTAGTGAGCGGGGTGTGAAGCCAGTGATAGTCAAACGAGGTGACGTTTATTTCGCTGATTTGTCCCCAGTTGTGGGATCAGAACAAGGCGGGGTTCGTCCTGTACTCGTCCTTCAAAATGATATTGGTAATCGTTTTAGCCCTACCGTGATCGTAGCCGCGATTACTGCGCAAATACAAAAAGCCAAACTTCCAACACATGTCGAAATTAATGCAGAAAAATACGGGTTCGAGCGAAACTCTGTGATCCTACTGGAACAAATCAGAACGATTGACAAACAGCGTTTGACCGATAAGATTACTCAACTTGACGAACCGATGATGCAGCAGGTCAACAAAGCCTTGCAGATCAGCCTCGGTTTGATCGACTTTTAATCGGAAAGCACGTCGTGTATGAAAAATAAAGTTGCCTTTTTAAGGTAACTTTATTTTTTTTGGCTTTTCTAGTTTATAATGGACATAGATAGGGTATTGATGATGGCGTGTTTTTTATTAACAGGTTTTTATTAGGTTCACTTGTCATTTTACAGAGGGTATGGAAAGATACTCATGTATGAGCGATATGGAACGCCCTTATGAGGAAAGCGAGGGCAAATGGTGTAAAAGTAAGGCTTTTTCTGATAAAGTTATATTCAAATAGTATAAGGACGAACAATAGAGGGTTATGAGGCGGAGGTTTAGATAATGGACGAAAGACTGAAAAATGTAGTGGTAGAACATAGTGATGACATTGTCAAAATGTGGTTGGAGGAAGTCAATACACATAAGAAGAATGATTATACATCGACGATTTCTGATGAAATGTTCGAAAGCACGAATCGTGAATTCGTCAATGTGATTTTTTCCAGTATCGAGAAGCAGGGATTATCTTCTGACTTGGACGATTTCTCTGAACGCTTGATCAATCTCGGCTGGCCGTTGAGTTATTTAACAGACGGGATGCAGGTGTTCCGTCGTGTAGTGACGGATTTCATCCTCAAACAATCGGATAAAATCGACTCGGATTATTTTTCTGAGGTCCTTCGTAAAGTAGATGGCTGGGTCGATCCAATCATCAACCGTCTTGTCAACGAGTATTCAGGAAGCTGGGAGCACATCGTTTCCTTGCAAAGGGTAGCTTTACAAGAGCTTTCCGCACCCTTGATCCCTGTGATGGAGAACATCACGATCATGCCTCTGATCGGAACCATCGACACGGAGCGGGCCAAGTTAATCATGGAGAACCTGCTGGACGGAGTGATCAAACATAACGCTGAAGTTGTTTTGATCGATATCACAGGTGTTCCGGTTGTGGATACGATGGTTGCCCACCATATCATCCAGGCAGCTGAGGCTGTGCGACTGATCGGTTCACGGTGCATTTTAGTAGGAATCCGCCCTGAAATTGCACAGACGATTGTGAACCTCGGAATCGATTTAGGGAAGTTCCCTACGAAGAGTTCATTGCGGAAAGGGTTCCAAACAGCATTAGAATTAACGAATCGTCGTATTGAAGAAACCCAGAACAATGATGAAGACATCGAAAAATTAATTGATTCACTAGATAGGGAGTGAAAACATGAGGATACCTATTTTAAAGCTTCATAACTATTTACTCATTTCCATACAAATCGATTTGGATGATCAGACGGCCATCCAATTCCAAGAAGATCTCTTGAGCAAGATTCATGAAAGCGGAGCGACAGGTGTCGTCATTGATTTGACATCCGTTGATATCATCGATTCTTTCATTGCCAAAGTGTTGGGAGACGTTGTGACGATGTCGGATTTGATGGGGGCCAAAGTTGTTTTGACGGGGATCCAGCCGGCAGTTGCGATGACTCTTATTGACCTAGGTATACACATGCAAGATGTCCCGACCGCGTTAGATCTAGAACAAGGGTTGATCAAACTTCGCCAGGAATTGGAGGAGTGAATATGGACTTCCAATCCTGTGTCAATATAAAGAAGGAGTGGGACATCGTCGGAGCCAGACAACTTGGACGAGATATATCCAGAAAGATCGGCTTCGGGACTGTCGATCAAGCAAGGATTGCCACGGCCATTTCTGAACTGGCACGGAACATTTATCTATATGCAGGAACAGGCAAAGTCTGTTTCGAAGCACTCGAAGACATGAATAAAAAGGGAATTCGGATCGTAGCTACGGATGAAGGACCCGGAATCAAAGATATCAGCCAAGTTATGGAAGACGGATTCACCACATCAGGAGGGCTTGGAGCAGGACTGCCAGGGGTGAAACGGTTGATGGATGACTTTGATATCGTATCTGGAGAAGGTGAAGGTACGGAAATCACTGTCGTCAAATGGCTCCGTTAAAGGAGGTAATAAGTGATGAACACATTGAAGCTCGATTTAGAAAATTATAAAGAACTATTACAAGAGTATATTAAGACCGAGGATGAGCAAGCTCTATATCAAGCGGAACAGTTCAGTAAGCACTCCATGCAGCAGAACATATCGCCGGAAGAGATCATCAATGTTCATATCCAATCGCTACAGGAAATATACCCGGATATGCCGAGGTATATTCAGTCATCTATGAACTTTCTTCTGGAAACCATGATTTCTTATGGGTTGGCTTACCAGGAGTATCAGACGTTGCGGGAAAAGCAGCTTGAACTCAAATCGGAAATTTCCGTCGCTGCCAATATGCAGAAAACGTTATTGTCGACAGTGAAACCGGATCTATCTGAGATTGATGTGGGAGCTTTGAGTGTTCCTGCGAAGCAAATGAACGGTGACTATCATCACTTTGTGCACGATGGAAAAGGGAGCCTTGGAATCGCTGTTGCCGATGTCATAGGTAAAGGTGTACCCGCTGCTCTCTGTATGTCGATGATCAAATATTCGATGGACAGTTTTTCAGGGATGCGAACGGATCCTAGTGTCATTCTGGGCAGCCTGAACCGTGTAGTGGAACGGAACGTAGATGCAAGCATGTTCATTACGATGTTCTATGGATTGTATAATTCGAACGAGCATACGTTCACTTTTTCATCAGCCGGCCATGAACCAGGTTACTATTATCATAAAGATCGTGATGAGTTTGAGGAAATCGATGTACCGGGACTTGTACTCGGCGTATCTCCTGAGGTCACGTATAAGCAGTACGAAAAGAGAGTGGAAAAAGGAGATATGATCATCCTTCTGACCGATGGGGTGACCGAATGCCGACAAGGAGATCGATTCATCGATCAGGAAGAGATTTTACATGTCATCAAACAATATTCTCATCTACCGGCACAGGGAATCGTGGATCAAGTGTATAAACATTTTGAGCGTCTGCAGGACTTTCAGTTGAGAGATGACTTCACATTGATTATTTTACGAAGGAACGTTTAACAACTGTTTATACAGGGTAACCAAATATGTAGTACGTTTTTTAGGAAACATTGGGAGGGATTATGATGAATTTATCTATAGATGTTACGAACAATGAAGGTGTTTCAAATGTCGTCCTTACCGGAGAGGTCGATGCATTCACAGCACCCAAATTAAAAGATACATTGCTGCCGCTGACGAAGGAAAAAGGCCAAGTCGTAGAGGTGGATTTTCAGGATGTGAATTACATGGATTCCACAGGTCTTGGTGTATTCATCAGTGCCTTGAAGTCGACAAAGGAACATGAATCTGAGATGCGCCTTGTCCATATGCAGGACCGTGTTTACCGTCTCTTCAAGATTACGGGCTTAACAGAAATTATAAACATCGAGTCTACAGTGCAAGGTGGAATGTAAACATGGAACCATTTGATTTTGTTGAAGTGAAGGTACCTGCCAAAGCGGAATACATCGGTGTCGTCCGTCTGAGCATATCAGGGATTGCCAACCGAATGGGATTCACTTATGAAGATATCGAAGATTTGAAAGTCGCCATTTCAGAGGCGATTACAAATGCAGTGAAACATGCGTATAAAGAAACGGGTGAAGGTGAAATTACCATCGGTTTCGGTGTTTATCAGGACAGGCTTGAAGTCATGGTCGCTGATCATGGAGGAAGCTTTAACCTTGGCGAGATCAAGGAAGATATCGGCCCTTATAAACAAGATGATGATATCGAAGAACTGCGCGAAGGAGGCTTTGGCCTGTTTCTCATTGACGCTCTGATGGACAAAGTTGAAATCAATAGCAAATATGGAGTCATTGTCCTTATGACAAAATATCTCCATGAAACCGGGGTGGGTCAAGATGGCGACCAAATCACAACACCACAATGAGGAAGTTTACGAATGGATCGCCTATCTACAAGAGAACCCGAGAGATGAAGAGATCCAAGAGAAGGTTGTCCTCGTTTATAAGGACCTTGTAGAATCCATTGCTCGTAAATACTCAAAAAACAGCACCATCCATGAAGACTTGGTTCAAGTCGGCATGCTTGGACTGTTAGCGGCAATCCGAAGGTATGATCCCGAATTCGGAAAGTCCTTTGAGTCGTTTGCCATACCGACGATCATTGGGGAAATCAAACGCTTCATTCGTGACAAAACATGGAGCGTACATGTCCCACGTAGAATCAAGGAGCTTGGACCGAAGATCAAAAAGGTATCGGAAGAACTAACGAACTCATTGCAGCGCTCTCCATCTGTAAAAGAAATTGCAGATGAATTAGAAGTATCCGAAGAGGATATCCTTGAGACGATGGAAATGGGCAAAAGCTATAAAGCTCTGTCTGTCGACCGTAAGATTGAAGCAGACTCTGACGGCAGCACCGTCACCATCCTTGATTTGATTGGAAATCAGGAAGATGGTTATTCCAACATCGATCAGAGGATGCTCTTAGAAAAGATTCTGCCCATCCTTAGCGAACGCGAACAGGAAATCTTACAATGCACGTACTTTGAAAACATGAGTCAGAAAGATACAGGCGAACGACTGGGCATCTCCCAGATGCACGTATCCCGTTTGCAAAGGCGAGCATTGAGGAAACTGAGAGAAGCCTTGCAATCTGAATCTGTCGAGGTATTCTAGTGGAAAAGGAAAATAAACGGGTGGATTTATCTATTTTCCAAAAAGCCAAAAAAGGGAATTATTATTGCGGGGACAGCTATTTCTATAAGGAAACGGAGGATGCATTCCTTTGTGCCCTTGCCGATGGCCTCGGAAGTGGCGAAATGGCCCGCGAATCGTCCAAGGCGGTTATGGAAGTGATAGAGGAACATCCTGACTTGACTCTAGAAGCTCTCATCAAAAAATGCAATGAGGTGTTGGTAGGGAAACGAGGAGTGGTCCTTGGGATTTTAAGGATCGACTTTAACGCTCGTACTTACTCTTATTCATCGATTGGTAACATCGGGGTTATTACTGTGGACCCGGATGGGAAGCGTAATCGCAACATTCCGTTGGCTGGTTACTTATCCGGTTATCCTCGCAGGCTGAGAATTTCTCACGGAACTGTGCAGGAAGGGATGGTCTTCCTTATGTTTTCAGACGGAGTCAATGACCGTCGTCTGTCTTCAAAGTTTACTCATTCCAGAGACGTTGAGCAAATCACTCAACATTATAAAGAATTATACGGTCAATCCCGTGATGATGATATCACACTGATTGCTATGGCTTATAACTGAAACCCTTCATTCGAACCGAAAGGTAGAATGAAGGGTTTTAATGTTTTCTCTGGATCATCATTTTATTCAAGTATATGGCAGTCTTGTGGAAGACTCAGTTTCGAGATGTTCTCGGGATTCGTTCCCCAGGTTGAGCGTCAAGGATGGCTGGGAAGCAGCTCGCTTTTCTGCGGGGATGACGGAGAGCCTCTTCGATCTCAAGCTCTGCGGTGTCTCTCCAGCCAATCCATTCCCGCAGGAGGCTCGCATCTTCCCAACAACCCCATTCAATTTAGGTGAGCAACGAGCCCGCATACACGAATGGATCCTCTTCCACAACCGCTCTGTCGCGAGGGCTATCATGCAAATGACTGTCTGTTTTGAGAGTGTTTCCATCCACATCCATTACGCTGGAAAGCAGCTTATTCTGGAAATGTTTCGATATACATATACACTTATGGTCAGGGGCGGAGGGAAACGGTGAGACTCCTATGGGCCGTGTGGGACAGGTGAGACCCCGGAAGGCGTAGCCTGAGGAGGCTCGCCGCCCGCCCCATGGAAAGCGAACCTTTTCCCGCAGCTCCTAAACTTCAACAAACATCTCGAAACAGGGTCTTCAAGTATTCTCTTTTATAATTTGATACAATGGATGAGACGTCATTGAAGGAGGTCATTTTGTTGAGTGAAACAAATAAAAATACCGAGCTTATGAAGCTCGTAGCGAAACAGACGAAATTGAAGGATCAGACAATCAAACAAGTTATTGAATTGCTTGAAGAAGGAAATACCGTTCCGTTTATCGCCCGTTATCGGAAAGAGCTGACAGGCGGACTGGATGAAGTGCAAATCAAAGAGATAGAAGATCAGTGGAACTATGTAACGAACCTTGTTCAGCGTAAGGAAGAAGTCATTCGCCTCATTGATGAACAGGGCAAACTGACCGAAGACCTACGCCACCAAATTGAATCCGCTGAAAAACTTCAAAAAGTGGAAGATTTGTACCGCCCTTATAAACAGAAACGTAGGACAAGAGCGACGATTGCCAAAGAAAAAGGGTTGGAGCCTCTCGCGACTCAAGTGTGGGAACAGCAGAATATCGACTTTGAAAAGGAAGCTGAAGCCTTCTTTTCTGATGAACACGAAGTGAATACGGTTGAAGATGTCCGGGGAGGGGTGAATGATATCATCGCCGAATGGATCTCGGATGACCCTACATATCGAGAAAAGATTAGAAAACAGACGCACGACAAGGGTGTCATCGCTTCATCTGAAAAGAAAGCAGATAAAGATGAAAAAGGCATTTTCGAAATGTATTATGACTACCAAGAACCCGTTCGGTCTATCGTGTCCCACCGTGTTCTAGCCCTTAACCGTGGTGAAAAAGAAGAAATCATTAAAGTATCCGTTCAGCCTCCTGAAGAGGCGATTGTTCAATATTTGGAGAGGAGTGTCATTAAACGCCATACGGTCGGGAAGCTTCGTTCCATCTTGGAAGAAGCCATTCAGGACAGTTATAAGCGTTTAATTCAGCCATCTGTTGAAAGGGAGATCCGAGGTGCATTATCTGAGCAAGCCGAGGAACAGGCGATTGAAGTTTTCTCCAGTAACCTGCGAAACCTCTTGCTCCAACCCCCGTTGAAAGGGAAAGTGGTTCTGGGAGTAGACCCTGCCTACCGTACCGGATGTAAGCTTGCCGTCGTAGATGAAACAGGGAAAGTGCTGGACATTGGCGTCATCTACCCAACAGCACCTAGAAATGATACGGCAGGAGCAGAGAAAAAGATTCTTGCCTTCATGGATACGTATGACATTGAGCTGATGGCCATCGGGAATGGTACAGCCTCCAGAGAAACGGAACAATTCATCGCAGATATGATCCAAAAACATCAGCTGAAGGCTTCTTATATGATTGTGAATGAAGCAGGGGCAAGTGTTTACTCAGCTTCGAAGCTCGCACGTGAAGAATTCCCAGACTTTCAAGTGGAAGAACGAAGTGCGGTATCTATCGCGCGTCGTGTCCAGGATCCATTAGCAGAACTCGTGAAAATTGATCCTAAATCGATCGGTGTCGGTCAATACCAGCACGATGTAACTCAGAAAAAACTGAATGAATCATTAACATTCGTTGTAGAGACGGCGGTAAACCAAGTGGGAGTTAATGTGAACACAGCCTCTTCTTCTCTGCTGCAATATGTATCAGGGCTAAGTAAAACCGTTGCGAACAATGTCGTGAAAAAGAGGGAGGAGTTAGGTAAGTTTACGAAACGATCCGAACTCAAAGATATTCCACGCTTAGGTGCAAAGACATTTGAGCAAAGTATCGGCTTTTTACGAATACTAGACGGAAAAGAACCTCTTGATCGCACACCTATCCACCCGGAAAGTTACAAAGCGACAAGGGAACTGCTGAGGAAGTTCGGATTTACCACAGAAGATATCGGAACGGACAAGTTAGCAGAAGAATTGAAAAGTGTAGACGCATCATCTGTAGCGGAACAACTGGACATTGGGGAGTTGACACTGCAGGATATTGTGAAATCTCTCGTTCAGCCTGGCCGCGACCCAAGGGATGATTTGCCTAAGCCATTGTTGAAAACGAATGTTCTTTCAATGGAAGATTTAGAACAGGGGATGGAACTGGAAGGAACCGTAAGGAACGTAGTAGACTTCGGTGCTTTCGTGGATATTGGTGTGAAACAGGATGGGCTTGTCCATATCTCAAAACTTGCTGACAAATTCGTCAAACACC
This sequence comes from Halobacillus trueperi, assembly GCF_003386945.1. Taxonomy (NCBI): domain Bacteria; kingdom Bacillati; phylum Bacillota; class Bacilli; order Caryophanales; family Bacillaceae; genus Halobacillus; species Halobacillus trueperi. Next base: position 33,628 of record NZ_QUAE01000029.1, read on the forward strand.
CAATGGACGTGGTGGCGGTAGGGGACGTCGTTACCGTTTGGGTCGATCAAGTGGATGTACAAAAGCAGAGGATCGCTTTGACCATGATCAATCAAGGATAATACTAAACGAAACTGCCTGGAGAGAGAAAGCTTTCCGGGTAGTTTTTATTTGTATAGGTGCTGATAGTAATACCAGCATTGATTCAGCATTTTAATTTGATATTTGTCTTTGTTCAAGAATGCTTTTGTCATTTGGTTCTTCAACCAGGAAGGCATAAGAAGTCATCTCCTTCATATTCAACTTTTTTCATTCTTATGATACAGTATGCAAAGGACGAGGGAGGTGTTCCTATGACAGATCAGGAATTGCAGCAATGGACCGATGAATTATCGAAAAAATACTTTGACAAGCCTTTTGCGCATGATGTATACTTCAATTCTCGTCTTCGGACGACAGGAGGGAGATACATTCCTTCTAAAAAAGTAATTGAAATCAATCCGAAATATATAGTAGAATTAGATGGTGTCGAATTAGAAGGCATCATTAAACATGAACTTTGTCATTACCACCTTCATATTGAAGGGAAAGGTTTTGGGCATCGCGATCCTGAGTTCAAGGCTTTATTAAAAGAAACAGGGTCTCCACGACACTGTTCACCACTCCCTTCTGAAAAAAGTGGGAACTTCCATCACTATGTTTGTACAAAATGCGGACAAACATACAAGCGGAAAAGACGGGTGGACACGAAACGTTTCGGATGTGGGAAATGTAAAGGGAATATAAAAAAGAAGTAAATTTTCCATTGACGAAAGAGGGGCCACATGTTAAATTAGTTAAGTCCTAACAAAACAAGCCAAAAACACATGGGAAACGACTTAAATTTCATGTAAAAAAGGTTTGACACCACGGACGAAATGTTATAAGATATTAAACGTCGCTGATAAACAGCAACGAACATTACAAATTATTCCAACGTAGCTCAGTGGTAGAGCAATCGGCTGTTAACCGATCGGTCGTAGGTTCGAATCCTACCGTTGGAGCCATTACGGAGAAGTACTCAAGTGGCTGAAGAGGCGCCCCTGCTAAGGGTGTAGGTCGCGTAAGCGGCGCGAGGGTTCAAATCCCTCCTTCTCCGCCATTTATTTTTGGCCCGTTGGTCAAGTGGTTAAGACACCGCCCTTTCACGGCGGTAACACGGGTTCGAATCCCGTACGGGTCACTTAACCTTATAGAGGTCCGGTAGTTCAGTTGGTTAGAATGCCTGCCTGTCACGCAGGAGGTCGCGGGTTCGAGTCCCGTCCGGACCGCCACTCTTTTTGGGCCATAGCCAAGCGGTAAGGCAACGGTTTTTGGTACCGTCATGCGCTGGTTCGAATCCAGCTGGCCCAGCCATTTTTCCTTCGAAAAAGAGTTGACAAAAAGCTGAATAAGTTATATGATGTTTCTTGTGCTTCAAAAAACAACATCATCATTGAGTGTTACAGATTCCTTTAATAGGAGCCATTAGCTCAGCTGGTAGAGCATCTGACTTTTAATCAGAGGGTCGAAGGTTCGAATCCTTCATGGCTCACCATTTATTATGCGGGTGTGGTGGAATTGGCAGACACGCTAGATTTAGGATCTAGTGCTTCACGGCGTGGGGGTTCAAGTCCCTCCACCCGCATTATCCAATTATCATGATCAGCATCCCATTGTTTACTACAGCAATTTTGCGGTCGTGGCGGAATCGGCAGACGCGCTAGGTTGAGGGCCTAGTGGGAGGTAATCCCGTGGAGGTTCAAGTCCTCTCGGCCGCACCAACTTTTTTAAAAAAAGTGCTTGCGTCACAACACAAAAGATGATAAGATATTAAATGTCGCTTTTTTAATGCGCCCGTAGCTCAATTGGATAGAGCGTCTGACTACGGATCAGAAGGTTAGGGGTTCGACTCCTCTCGGGCGCGCCATTAACGGGAAGTAGCTCAGCTTGGTAGAGCACTTGGTTTGGGACCAAGGGGTCGCAGGTTCGAATCCTGTCTTCCCGACCATCGAAATCCTAAATAACAATATGATACACTTGCGGGTGTAGTTTAGTGGTAAAACCTCAGCCTTCCAAGCTGATGATGAGGGTTCGATTCCCTTCACCCGCTCCATTTTATTGAATGTCATCGGGGCCTGTAGCTCAGTTGGTTAGAGCGCACGCCTGATAAGCGTGAGGTCGGTGGTTCAAGTCCACTCAGGCCCACCATGATTCATTTGATCTTTGAAAACTGAACGAACCAACCAGTACGTCAAAACATTTCTTCTTTATAGAAGAAATTTGAAACAAGCACATTCGGTGTGCAAATGAGCAAGTCAAACTTAACTTTTATGGAGAGTTTGATCCTGGCTCAGGACGAACGCTGGCGGCGTGCCTAATACATGCAAGTCGAGCGCGGGAAGCGA
>NZ_QUAE01000030.1:0-24310 GCF_003386945.1 Halobacillus trueperi
AAACAAATTACTAAAAGAATTAATATAGATTATTGGGGGAGTACCTCAGAACTGAATAATAGTTTATATGTAGGGTCATATGGTAGAGGTACAGAAATATTTACTAGTGATATAGACTTAATTGTTAGATTGCCCTTTAAAACTTATGAAAAGTTTAATAATTATTCAAGTAATGGCCAGTCTGCACTACTAAGTGAAGTGAAAGGCATTCTGCAAAAAACTTATGGTACATCTCATATAAAAGGGGATGGCCAAGTTATTGGAATTAATTTTACTGACGGAATTAATTTTGAAATTGTTCCAGCTTTTATCAATGTCAATAAAAGTTATACCTATGGAGATTCCAATGGAGGTGGAAATTGGAAAACTACAGATCCTAGAAGTGAGATTGAAGCACTAAATACACTTAATAAAAATACAAATAAAAATCTTAAAAGGTTATGTAGAATGATTAGAGCTTGGAAGAACCACTGTAATGTCCAAATGAGTGGTATTTTAATTGATACTTTGGCTTATAAGTTCCTGAGTGACTGGGATTATAGAGATAAATCTTTTTTATATTATGATTTTATGAGTAGAGATTTTTTTAAGTATTTGAAAGAAATAGATGAATCCAAAACATATTGGTTAGCTCCAGGAAGTAATCGTTATGTTAGAAAAAACGGTAATTTCAAGTATAAAGCCACGCAAGCTTATAATAAATCCCTAGAAGCAATTTCTAAGGAGAATATGAACCATACAGCAAAACAAAAATGGAGAGAGATCTATGGAACGAGATTCCCCAACTAGCCAGGGTTATAAATTAGAATCCCAAATTAGAGAAGCGTATGGTAGAGTCACTTATTCACAGACTTGTCACGACAAAAAAATCGCGAGGCTCTTAAAACTAAATGGAAATATTAAACTTTTACAGATTATATTGTCTGCCATGACTACAGGTGGTTTTTTAATAATTCTCCTTTCAAATGAAAAAGCCGCAGGTATAGTTGGAGCAGTTTCGTCTCTTGTATTATTGATTTTAAATACGTACGCAAAGAACTACAATTTGGTAGAAATATCACAAGAGCATCAAAGAGCTTCAGGTTTACTTTGGAAGATAAGAGAAGAATATGTGTCCTTACTTACAGACTTTGAGGTTCTAACTATGGAAGATATAATGAGTAAACGTGATGAGTTACAAGAGAGAACATATGAAGTCTATGGGAATTCTCCAAGGACAGATAAGAAAAGTTATTTAGATGCTCAGAAATCATTAAAAACCGAAGAGGAACAAACCTTTTCTGAGAAAGAGATAGATATGATGTTACCTAATTCTGTAAGGAGAAGTAATAGGGGAAATGGGCAATAGCCGGTCGGTTGCCTGAGAAAAAGTATGACATACTCAATGACATACTTTTTCTCATTATTCTTCATAGTTTATTATAGGAGATTTTGTACTCTACAACTTATATAGTTGCCGTAGTAAAGGATAATTGTTGTTATTAAGTTTTTATTACTTGGGCGAATCCATGGGCGGCATGATGTAATAACGCTCAAACCACTTATGTAATAGGTTTTTTTCTGCATTACAAATAAGTTTTGACTGGATTTTTCTATAAAAAGTTTGAAACACACAAAAAAGTCTGGCTGGAAACTCTTCAAGTAATGTATAAATAGTTAGTAATTAAAGGACTACTTCCTAAATAAAGGAGGTAGTCCTTTTTTGCTTTTAAAATTTGCATTTCAGGTTTTTTAGAAGACCGTAAATTCTAGCCAACAGAAAAAATAGCAAATATTATTTAAATCTAAAGTCCCCATAGCCGAATGGTTTATACATTCAAGAATCCCAGGTGTGGAAAGGGACTAATGCACACTTCTGTTCCTGATAGTTCTTTTATTAGTTTTTTGTTCAAAGTAAAGAATGTATAACTTTTGACAATACTACAGCCCTTGATGATGTGGTATTGTACCTGTATGGAGACGAATATTTTACGACGAATTTTCTTTGATGAACATCAACATTGGGAAGCCTTTAAGAACAAATATGGAGCTAAGATCCGCCCAGTCGTGCAAAAGAAAGTGGAGAAGTTTCGAGATTGTGGAAATTTTAAAAAGGGTTTTAAGCTTTTAGTATAGGAATAGACACACTAAACATACTGTAATACGAATTGAGGTGACCGAGTGGAGCGTACAGAGGACCTGATTGAATTATGTTTATTAATGGGGAAGATCATGCAACAAAATGGAGCGGAAACCTATCGTGTGGAAGATACGATGACGCGGATTGCCCAATCTTTCGGACGGGATGAATCCCAAAGTTATGTAACACCTACTGGGATTATGTTTACGATTAGCCCTGGTGCCCATGCAAAATTAGTAAGAGTTTCGGCACGAGAGACAAATCTCGAGAAAGTGAACCTTGCGAATAATGTCTCCAGAAAGATCGCAAGTGGGGAAATGTCTACTCACGTAGCGTATAAAGAGCTCAGAAAGATTGAAACCAGTCCTACAGACTATTCCATGCTCATGCAAATCATCTCTGCCACGTTAGCGAGTGGTTTCTTTACTATCATGTTTCAGGGGAGCTGGTACGATTTCCTGCCAGCCTGCTTAGCAGGAGGACTGGGGTTTATTGCATTGATTAACTTTATTCGATTATTTGAAATTAAATTCGTTGCTGAATTCGTTGCTTCGTTGTTGATCGGTTTTACAGCCTTCTCCCTTTTTTCATTCGGTATTGGGAAGGAAGTTGATAAGATCGTTGTCGGTTCAATCATGCCGTTGGTCCCTGGTCTGCTCATCACCAACGCTGTAAGAGATTTGATGGCAGGTCATCTTATCTCAGGACTCGCCAAGGGGGCGGAGGCTTTTTTAACGGCTTTTGCAATTGGGGCAGGTATTGCTGTTATGTTTGCACTATTTTAGAGATCGTGAGGAATGACTATGTGGATTGAATATGCCATAGCAAGCTTTTTTGCATCAGCTGCCTTTGGAATCATCTATCAGGCGCCAAGAAATACGCTCGTCAAATGTGGTCTCGTCGGCATGGTTGGTTGGATGATTTACGCATTCTTAGTATGGAAAGAAGTCGACAGTGTCCCGGCTACACTCATCGCCTCCTTTGTTATTGCCTTGGTCAGCCAGACGCTGGCAAGGAGATTCAAAACGCCTATGATTATATTTAGCGTACCAGGGATTATTCCTCTCGTACCAGGAAGTCTCGCTTATGACGCGATGCGGAACTTTGTACAAAATGACTACAGCGCCGCTATCTCTATTGCAGCGAAAGCTTTTATGATATCCGGTGCCATTGCATTTGGGCTCGTGTTCTCGGAAGTGCTTAACCAGATTATAAAAAAGGTGAAACAGACAAAAGCGCAAGTGAGGTAATAGGTGACTCTCACTTGCGCTTTTGTTTGTCTTTATAATCCACTGGATTAATCCTTGTTTTGGCATTCAGCTATAAAGTCATTTCCCGTGATATAAAGGGCTGTAGGGCCTTGTGTAAGGACTTCTACTGTCATGGAAGTGGCTATATACGTTTTCCCTACACCAGTTGGGACTAGGAGGATAATATTCCCATGATGTATGTATCGCCCGGTTAGAACTTCTTTAATACGCTTTTCATCAATACTTGGTTGAAAAGCAAAATCAAAATCGCCCTACAACTCAAACAGTACTCTATGTTCTAGATTTTACTGAAGATGAATTCTATGATGAAAAGTTTTTGGAACTCCTCCATCGAATTGAAGGTGTCGCTATGTACGAAAAAGTTCCATTAGGAAAAAAGCGAGATTTAAAACCGAGACGCGAAATTAATTCCCCTTCTAAAAATGAAAAAGACTTTTTAAGAATACTGGATTACCGACTTCAAGAAAAGTAAGGGATATAGGTAAGGATAGGTTTCTGTCTGAAAGTTATGAAGAAATTCAAAGTTTGTTTGTCGCACTTCTTAATCACATGAAAAAAAGCTCTCAAACTTTGAATTTGTCACCAAACAAATTAGCAATAAGAAACATATATTCAAACTGTATGTCAACGGACAACAAAAAATAGGAATTAAGATATAGGGAGGTGGCCACTTCGATGCCCCGCCGTATTCAGCTATTGAGATATTATCATTACAGCAAGTAAGTAATTCCAACTGTCCTAAGGGAGATGGTAGACGGTAGTGGACCATACGATGCACATAACGAAAGACGCCCCAAGAGTCTAATCGACGCTTGGGACGTGGATAAGGCGTGTTCGCTATTGTTCTTCTAATGCATTCTCTTTAACGTATATAGAGACGGTAGCGCTTTTCACACGGAACTGCCCGAAGCCGTCCTTTGTAATTTTTACGCGTGAGGGATGGTTACCTGTAAGGTCTATCCAGATTTGTCCAGCGAGTTTTTTTCCGACATACATGCGTTTTTTTCCATCATCACCATTACTCATGACTACGGCACACCCTGATCCTGGAAAGTCCGAGACGCCTTTTCGTACCCAGCCAATCGTATTTCCATGATCAAAATAGTCTTTTTGGTCACCGTATGCGTAATGATATCTTGCATCCAAGATCGGATCAATCATATCTTTTTTACCTTGGATCGGATTTTCACCATTTATACCAATGTAGTCTCCGTAAAATACGCATGGATAACCATCTTTACGAAGGAGGATGAGGGCATATGCCAAAGGTTTGAACCAGTCTTCCACCCAGGACTCCAAGGCTTCTTGAGGCTGCGAATCATGATTATCAACAAATGTCACTGCGTTCGTTGGATGAGTCCCAACAAGGGTGTCTTCAAAAATCTTACTTAAATCATAATTACGACCAGCCAGCGAAGCTTCGTGAAAGTGATAATGAAGACCTACATCAAATAAATCAATTTCGTAATCTACATAGTTTAAGAAGTTTTGACATGCTTCCAGGTCTGGGTTCCAAAACTCACCGACAAAATAAAAATCTTTTCCAAATTTCAAACGCATGGTATGAACAAAAACAGAGATGAATTTATGATTAATATGTTTAATCGCATCTATTCGAAGACCGTCGCATGTGGTTGTGTTAACAAACCATTCACCCCAATAAAGCATTTCTGCTTGTACGGCTGGATGATGGTAATCAATGTTAGCAAACATGAGATAATCATAGTTTCCAAATTCATTATCGACATGACTATTCCAGCGTTTATTGTCTCCCAATATTTGATAAATACCAATTCTATCTTCGTTGGCATCATAGTCCGTGCCGTTAAAATGGTGATAGGACCATTTAAAGGAGGAGTGTTTGCCATTTCGTGCAGGGAATGAAAACTTTGTCCATCCATCGATTTCAAAGGGCTCAGAGACAACTCTATATCGATCATTAGGATCTACTTCGATCACTTCAAAGCGCTCCGTATCATCGGCACCGGCTTTATGATTCATGACAACATCTGAGTAAACTTGAATTCCTACATTTTTACAAGCGGCTATGCCTTCTAAGAGTTCTTGCTTCGTTCCGTATTTCGTTCGAACTGTACCCTTTTGATCAAACTCGCCTAAGTCGTAACCATCATATATTCCGTAGCCATTATCTTCCTGGCTTATACCCTTTGTTGCGGGTGGGATCCATAAAGCATCGATGCCATGCTCTTTTAATTCACCTGCTAGCAGCGCTAGACGATTCCAGTGGTCACCGTCGTTTGCCAAGTGCCATTCAAAAAATTGCATCATCGTGTGATTACGCTCCATAGTATCTTCCTCATTTCACTAATTTCTGTCTCTCTCATTTCCACTTATATGGCGTTTCCTTATACTCATAATAATTGGGACAATTTGAAAATAATAAATGAGCGTGAGAACGCCATCGATTCAATGGGAGTTCGTGAGGACATTATTTGGAAAATAATGCGCGGTAATTTTACACTTAATCCTCTGTCTAAAGCGCGCTCATATATTTCCTTAAGGGATCTCCGTATCCTATTCAAAATGTCCAGTACCTATAATGTGTTTACCAACCTTGGACATCATGAGAAATCGGCCTGCCTTTTATGAAGTAGCTAACAGCTCTTCTTCGACAGCTGCATTTATTTAATCTGCTTAACCATTTATATGTCTCGAGGAGGAAGCGATAAACTCATCGTCAAATCCTTGCAAGAGCTTAATGTCTCCGTCTATTAAAGGTTCTATGGTGAAAAGTACTCCTGAAGGGCAGATCTATCGGTACCATAATGATGACAAAGTGCCGATTGAACACCCTAGCATATATGAAGGACAGAGGTTGCATTTTCCTCTGCCCAATCCATAATAATCCCTTCCCAATATTGGATTTTTTCAAACTGGAAGTGCTCAATGATTCGAAAGTTGCGGTTTTCAGAAGCGTAATGTCCACTTGTAAGAGCGAGTTCCCAATATTTTTGAATTGTTTCTCCGTTGTCATTTATATTTCAGTGTCTGAAAGCTGACCGATAAGAAGGGTTTGAGAACAATTTGACTGGATATTGACTGGTTTAAAATCGTCTACTAAATTTAAAGCCTCTCAAGAGTTCATAAACTTTTGAGAGACTTTTCTTTTGGCTCTAAAATATGGCACTACAATAGTTGGGTCTTAGAAAATTATTATTAAATATAATGGACCTGGTAGCGATCGAAATTCTGTTCTGGGGAAGTGGAGAAGGAAAATTCATCAAAGAGAAGATGTCCATATGCTATAATGGGACAAAAAAGAGGAAGGGATATTATGGGATGCCCTGCAGATTTACGAGAGCAAATTTTAGAACAACTAAAATCGATTTTGAATGAACAACTCAACAAGGAAAAAGCGCGTGTTTACTTATTTGGTTCCTGGGCCCGACAGGAAGAAAAACATAGCTCGGATATCGATATCGCTATCGAATCCCACTCCCCAATCTCTCCTTTTAAATGGAATAAACTGATCGAGCAAATAGAAGAGTCTACCATTCCTTACAAGGTAGATGTGGTGGATTTACATGATGCCAAAGCATCTTTAATCCAACAAGTGAAAAAGGAGGGGATTTTATGGAAAGATTACGCCAACGATTAGAAGCAGCAGAAAAAGCGTTGGCTGCCTTTGAAAAGCTAGCCAACCTTAAAAACCTGAATGATGTGGAACGAGATGCAGCGATTCAACGATTTGAATTCTCTTTCGAGGCTAGTTGGAAAGCGGCGAAGCAGTATTTGTATGACGTAGAAGGGGTGGATGCCGGCTCTCCAAAGGGCGTCATTCGCAGTTGCAGGGAGGTCCACTTATTGGAGGATGAAGAGGCTGTTCTGGCTTTAGAAATGGTAAATGATCGTAATTTGACCGTCCATACCTATAATGTAGAAGTGGCCATTAAAATCCAAAAAAATCTTCCTCAGTATAATAACCTGCTCCATCAGTGGGTTGAACGGATGAATAGTAAGGTGATATAGCCATTAAAACAAAACCCCACACGTGAGCAACTACGTCTAGTTTGTGAACTAAATATAACTTAAACGCTTAAAGAGCATTTCTTTTAGTATGAATACTAGGTGCTGTTTTTGGTGACTGGATTATGACTGGATACTGTTCATAAAGTATTAGAATTTATTGTGTTTAATTAATTTAGTTGCTAAGGAGAACCTTGATATAACAAGGTTCTACAGGGTTTGTTATAGTATATTTAGCTAAGCGAGTGAATGGGCGGCATGATGTAAATACATCATCCACTATTCTATAGAAAGATGACGACAATGCTCGTCATCTTTTTTTGTGGTTCTTTCTTTCTCAAATATACATTATTGTTTTAATCCAATAGCCGTGGAACTTTTCTGTAATCTTTATTTGATTTTTTGAACTCTATAAAAGGGGTATTAGACAAATTAGTGGAATGCATAGAGTGAGAGAGCAAAGAAAGCTTAACAGTTGGAGAATTTATTGGAGGAGGGGCAATGCATGGATAAAAAGATCAGCGAGGCAATTTCCGTATCTACAGACCCGGAACGAATAAATGAAATCATCCAACAAGCGAAGAAAAATAAAGAAGAAATTATTAATAATGAACAGGTCTACTTTGATGAAAGTAAAAACGAACAAACGAAAAAAGAATATTATACGTCTGTTGATTTTTCGGATCCTGCCAACAGCACGGCTATAGAGAAGGTTATGGAAATAATCCAGTCGACACATAACAACTATTTGCGCTACGACCCGAGCTCATACGTTTATCCTTGGGTAGACCTGCGTCCTGATGGCAAGCTGCGGAGCATATATTCAGGAGAGGTAAGAGAGCCGGAGGATGTCATACAAGAAGATTATACTTCTTCCCAAAAACGTGAACAAAAGGTTAGAGCAAACAAAGATGGAGAGAATCTGCTAAAAGTGATGGAAGAGGCCGTTACCGCCTTTAAATACAATTGTGAACATGCCGTTCCTCAATCCTGGTATGACGCACAAGAGCCCATGCGAGGGGATCTGCATCATTTATTTACGTGTGAACCTCTATGTAATTCAATCAGAAGTAATTATCCTTATCATGATTTTTATGATTATCCAGCTGGACAAGAGGCGGAGGTTCTTCGGATTGAAGATCAATGCGGGAAAGCAGAGGACGAGTTATTTGAACCGGAATATGCAAAGGGCACTGTGGCTCGTGCGATGCTTTATTTTTTGCTGAGATATCCGGATGGTTTGGAGAAGAATCATAGAGAAAAAATAGATGTGGATCTTATGCTTGAGTGGCATAGGAATGAACCGCCTGAAGTTTATGAACTGCACCGGAATCAGGCGATTTTTGAACTCCAGGGAAATCGTAATCCGTTTATTGATTATCCAGTTGGGATGGATCGGTTATTCAGTCATAAACAAAGGTCATAACCAACGTTCCGTATAGGATGCCTGCCCCGCAATAATGTAGAGGGGCAGGCATTTTTACATATCGGGGTTCACACAGGTGGCCGGACATTCCTAGTTACCTTCTAAAGCAAACTTTGATACACAGTAAATTTTATCTAACCACCTTCTATACTGACGAGATGGATATTTCCTTTCATATTAGGAAGGACTGCAATAATAAAATCTAACATTTCACCATCTTCAGCACATGATTCGTAATTTTCAGATTGTTTATTACAAATCTCCCTACGAACGTACAACTTTTTTCGATATACTAGAAATATAAGCGAGGGATGAACATGCGAATAAAGTCTCTAATTAGAACCCTTATCCTACTTATGCTGGTGGGGGCTTTCCTAGCAGCGTGTGAAGATATGGAGAAAAATGAAACCGGTTTCTCAAAAGCGGAAAAAGCTGAAGATCAAGTGGTCAATCCTGATCAACCTGGCTGGCAGGTTGATAAATCTTCCATTACCTTTGATTGGTATGTGAATTTTTCTTGGTTTTCAACGCGATGGGGAAACAATGTCGTTTCTGATTATATCACTGAAAAAACAGGAGTTAAGATTAATTTTATCTCCCCAAAGGGCAATGAAAATGAAAAAATAAACACGATGATTGCTTCTGGTTCTCTCCCTGATTTTATTACAATCGGTTGGTGGGAAGATGGAGCGGAAAAGATGATCGAACGGGATCTTGTACTCCCTTTAGATGCGCTTGCTGATGAGTACGATCCATACTTTTTTAAAGTGGCGGATGATTCAAAGTTAGAATGGTATAAGCAGGAAGACGGTCACGTGTATGGGTACCCGAATGCTTCATCGTCACCAGAAGATTTTGATAGATATAAAGATGTGAAGCCATCCAATCAAACGTTTTTAGTACGTAAGGATATGTATGAAGCTTTAGGAAAACCGGATATGAGAACACCTGAAGGGTTTTTGAACGCCTTGAAGAAAGCGGAAGAACGATTCCCTGAAGTGAATGGAGAACCTCTCATTCCTTTGGGGCTTCACGAATTCACTCCCGATGGTAATGATTCTTTAGAAGAACACCTTCAAAACTTTTTAGCGATCCCTATGGAACAGGAAGGGGAAATTTATGATAGGAAAACCGATACTGAGTATATCGAATGGTTAAAGACATTCAGACAAGCCAATGAGATGGGGCTGCTTTCCAAAGATATCTATATTGATAAGCGTGCTCAAATGGAAGAGAAAATTTCGGAAGGCAGATATTTTGCCATGCTTTATCAACGGAGTGATATGGAGGCACAGCAGAAAGAGCTATATGCGAAGGATCCAGATTCCATTTATATAGCGGTGGATGGTCCGGCTAATTCTGATCTTGATGCCCCCACCCTCCCTGCAGATGGAATATCGGGATGGACAGTTACGCTTATATCCAAGGATGTGGAGGATCCTGAACGAGCGATCCGTTTTTTAAGCTATCTCATTAGCGATGAAGGACAGGAGGATGTTTTCTTTGGTAAAAAAGGAGTCACGTGGGATCACGCCAATGGTGAAAAGCAATTTCTCCCTGAGGTGCTGGATCAACTTCAATCTGACCGTGGGTCCTTTGACCAAAAATACGGGGCTTCTTATACGTATTGGATGTTGATGGACACGAATAAATACCTGGAATGGGCCCCGAATCCGGCAGCACCACTTAAACAATCCATAGATTGGACAAAAGGAAAAACCGTCAACTTTAGTGAATTTGAAGGTATTGAACCTACCGGGACATCAGAAGCGGGAATTGCTGCGACTAAGATTGAAGAGGAATGGGGAAGGGTACTGCCGCTGTTATTATTAGCTGAAACTGAAGAAGAATTTGACCAGCTCTTTCAATCCTTCTTAGAAAAGCGTGAGGAATATGGGTTTTCCATAGTGGAACAGCATAGACAAAAGGTTTATGAGGAGAATCAGCAGAAATTAAGCAGGTAGGGTTCATTTACTGGAAGTGGGGAGGGGAAAGGACATGGGTGTGAAGTGGAAGAAAATCTTCAAAAGGATAGGAGGATGGATGAGTCAACTTTCCCTCCATAAAAAATTGGTGGTTCTATATGTAGTGATTATCTTAGTTCCCATTCTGATCTTCACTTGGAATATTTCTAAGAATAGGTTTGAGTCATCGATTTATGATACGAAAAGAGAGAGTGAATATTTAGTAGAACTCGAAAAAATGAACATCGAAGAGAATAAGGAAAAGATTCGTCGGACCGCGCAGATTGTGGTAGCCAATCAAGAGCTTACCGAGTTTATCAGCCAGAAAGAAGAGCAGGAAGTAAAACAGCTTCTCGATTTTAAAAATGAAACGTTCTCTGATGTTTTACAGTTGAAGTACAATAATCCTGCCATTGAAGATATCAATGTTTATGCGGCCAATGATCAGGTGAAAGAAATGTGGCCGCTCATTTATGATGAACGGCGGATCGAGAATTCAGATTGGTTCGGGGAACTTCTCGAATATGAGGGTACAGAGATGTGGAAATTGAATCATCAGGAGGACGTCGCGAGTGAAGGGGAGACTCTTCAGGACCCTCAAAAAATATCCTTATACCGGGAACTGGAATACCCCAAAGATGAGCATTTAGGTCTGATTAAAGTGACGATGCTTTTAGAAAACTTCTTCCCAAAAGTGTTTAATCATGTGGAAAACATGGAGTCGCAGATGTTTGTCCTTGATGCGAATCGTATTCATTTTGAACAATCTCAGTCACTATTGAAGGACATCAAAATGAGTCCAAAGGAATTAAAGGAGAAGTTTGATCAGAAAAATACCGGTGACGTGAATCAAACGATGATGTTCCCAAATGAAGAGGTTCCGTTCCTTATTGTATCTTCCTATGAAGAGGATTTAGGCATCCACCTGATGCATGTGAAATCTCTAGAAAATACTTTCATGGAAAGAGACCAACTTCGAACGATGATCATCCTGGGTGCTCTTTCGCTCATTGTTCTCCTTTCTCTCATCACCCATGGATTAGTCTCGCTCATACTAAAAAAACTCCACCTTCTCATTGAATCTATGAAAAAAGTGGAGAAAGGAGATTTTACTGTTGATGTAGATATCCAGAGTGGTGACGAAATCGGCAGGTTATCCAATCACTATCGAAATATGTTAAGTAAGATTAACACATTAATTGCTGAATCGGTTAATAAAGAAGCGGCCACGAAAGAAGCAGAGTTACATGCTTTGAAGATGCAGATTGACTCACACTTTCTCTATAACACCTTAGAGAATATAAAGATGATGGCTGAGATTGATGGGAAATATGATATTTCTGATGCCTTAACATCATTAGGAGAAATGATGCGCTACAACCTAAAATGGAAGAAAGATTTTGTCTCCTTACAGGAAGAAGTCAATCATATACGAAACTATATTGAGCTGATGAACATACGTTTAGATCATCGTTTAGATTTACAGATTGATATTCCGCCTCATTTGGAAGGGCAGGAGGTGCTGAAGATGACTTTCCAGCCGATTGTGGAGAATTCAGTGAAGCATGGGCTTCAGCATATCCTAAACGAGAGAAAAGGGATCATATCCATACGGGCCTATACAGAAGGAAAGGATATAAAAGTCGTCCTCACAGACAATGGGGACGGGATGGAACCTGGAACCCTTCAAAATTTAAGGGTCTCTTTATCAGAAGGAACAGACACGGCAGAGACATCGAAGCGAATGAAGACAGGAAGTGGCATCGGCCTTTACAACGTACATGAACGTGTACAGTTGTATTATGGTAAGGAATATGGCTTGACTATAAATAGTAAAGAAGGGCATTACACAGAGGTTATAGTCACCATACCTTGTTTAGTCATTAAAGAAGGGGGAGGGTTATCCGCATGATGAAGGTTGTAGTTGTAGATGATGAACGAATGATCCGCTTAGGTATAAAAGCTATGATTGAAAGAAAGTTTACAGAGACGGACATCATGCTTGCATCCGATGGTAAAGAAGCCTTGGAATTATGTCGAAATCATCCGATTGACCTCGTCATCACCGATATAAAAATGCCCCATATGGATGGGATTCAACTCATTGAAAACTTGCAGGGGATCGAAACTCCCCCGTTTGTAATCATTCTGAGCGGTTACGATGATTTTTCGTATGCCAAACAGGCCATTCAATTTCAAGTGATGGACTATTTGCTGAAACCTGTGGATCGTAATGAATTGTTCGCGTTGATTAACAAAGCTAAAGGTAAGCTGGATGCTAAGTTATCCTTGCAGAAAGATGAGGATGAGTATCTGGTCAATCAATTGAATTATATGTTACTCAATCCAAAAATGAATGAAGAAAAAGTGGAAGAAGCTGTTCAGAAGTTTCAGCTCCATCAGTACTCTTCCGGTTTCTATGCTGGGATCTTCCAATGGAAGAGTAACCAAAGCACTCGGCCCAAGGACAATTTCTTTCAACACATCGTGAAGCAGGTTCAGAAGTATGACGATGTTTCTTTATGTTTCGTGGACAGTTATGAAAACCTTGTGGTATTTACCGAATGCCTGGAAGGACTCCATGCGGTTTTTGAAGACAACCCATTCGACATAGCCGATCATATAGGAGTTGGCATGAGCGATAAACATGTTTCCATGGGGAAATTAGTGGAGGCCTATGAACAAGCGAATGAAGCATTAGCTTATCAATTTATCTTTCCTCACCAAAAAATCCTCACATATGAACAAGTGAAGGCAAAAAAAGAAGATAGCACCATGGTGAACAAACCACTGATTCAAAAGATCTTCAATATGTTAGGCACAAATCGTAACGATGAAATCCGCTTATCGTTAGTAAACATCTTTAATATAGAAGTGATGAAAGAATGTAAAATCTCTTGCTTAGAAGAACTAAATGACGCTATTAATAGGGATCTTTTTGATCAGGCTTTTAACCAGATAGGTATGGAATCCATCGAAGTTTTTAAACTTTACGATAAAGTTGGAGATATGTCCAATTTTGAGAACGTGTATGACTATTTTTATGCGGTTGAAAATTTGACGATACGTCTCCATGAATATATGAAAGAAATGAAAAGCGTGTATGCTGGAGAAAATATTTTGGATAAGGCCATTGAATTCATCCATGAAAATGCTCATAAGGATTTGAATATGGCTGTGGTTTCAAACTATGTCTCTTTGAACTACTCTTATTTCAGTCATGCCTTCAAAGACTATACAGGGAATAATTTCGTGGATTACTTGAAGAAGGTTCGGATCGAAAAGGCGAAGAAGTTATTAACTGACTCCAACCATAAAATTTTCGAGGTAAGTGAACGGGTGGGATTCGGTAATTCCAAACAATTTTCGAGAGTTTTTAGAGATTTGGAGGGAGTTTCTCCAAAGGAATACCGAGAAAAATTATATACGGAAAGGACTTTTTCCTGAGTACCCTAGGCTTGTGTTCATAACACAAGCTTTTTTTGTGCTCTTCTTATGGTATAGATCACAACTAATCAAAAAGAGAGTGATAGGTTATATGATTCTTAAAATAAGTCCTATACCCTTTTTTCGACGATTCATTTATAAACCTAAAAATCTGTCACCTTATGTAAAATTCAGTTCATTATATTAAAAGAAGAAGTCTATTACAATAAGTTTGTAAGCGGTTAATCAAACAAGTGGGGAGGGTGAGGGGAAGGTTCCAGCAGTTTTTTGAAGAGAAGTAAGAACGGAAAGCCATATTTTTTTATTTATTGTTGTAAGGGTTTTCATTTCGCTTTTCTCTCTTACGAATCGTGTCTTCGAAGTACAAGAGGTGTTCAAATATGGTAACGATTTACCACATTGCAAAGGCAACAGGATTTTCGCCTGCCACGGTTTCTAAGGTGTTGAACAATTATGAAGATGTCAATTTAAAGACCAAGAAAAAAATCCTGGATGCTGTGGAAGAGCTGGGATATTTGCCAAACTCCCATGCGCGATCTCTAATTACTAAGAAATCATGGATCATTGGTGTCGTTTTTATTGAATCGTTAGGGATTGGCATGAAACACCCATTTTTCAACGCCGTGATTGAAAGTTTCAGGCAGCATGTAGAAGTCCAAGGGTACGATTTGCTTTTTGCTTCAAGAAACATAAGCAACAAACAGAAGAGTTATCTGGATTACTTTAAGTATCGTGGAGTAGATGGTGTTGTGATTGTCAGCTCGACCTATGAAGACGAGCAGGTACAGGAGTTGATCAACAGCAGGCTGCCTTCTGTCGTCATTGATCTGAAGAGTGACAAATCATGTGTGGTCTACTCAGACAACGTTCGCGGTAGTATTGAGGCCGTTCAGTATTTCTACTCTTTGGGACATCGCAAAATTGCTCACATTGCCGGCCACTCATCGACGTTTGCCGGTAAACAACGGTTAAAGGGATATGCAGAGGCTATGAAGAAACTCGAATTGCCGGTGCCTAAGGATTACATTGTGGATGGAGAATTCTTTTCAAGAGAGAGTGGCTATGAAGCCATGAAGAAACTGTTAGTACTGAGAAACCCGCCTTCAGCTATATATGCAGCAGGAGATAACCTGGCTATTGGAGCTATGGAAGCAATACGGGAGGCTGGATTTGGAGTACCGGACGATTATTCGGTCATCGGTTTTGATGATATAGAACTTTCGGAAATGTTTCACCCATCCTTGACCACTCTCCGTCAGCAAACCGAATTGATTGGCGAAAAGTCAGGAGAGCTGCTGCTCCATCAAATCCATACCAGACAGAAAAATGTTGAAAGTGTTGTTGTTCCCGTCGAACTGATGATCAGAAGTTCATGCAGAAGTATTTAATTTTTTTACTCAAAATGGAAACCGGTTTCGTTCCAGTGCACTTTAAAAAATCGAAACCGATTCAGGCCCAAAGAAATCACTGTTTTTATAAATAATTTTTCATATTTATTAGGAGGTAAGATACATGAAACGAATCTTAGGTATGGTCCTTACCCTGGTTTTGCTAGCAGGAGTAATCGCAGGATGTTCAAATTCCGCTTCTTCCGACACGGGTGAAAAGTCAGATGATGTATTGAAAGTTTGGTCCTTTACTGATGAATTGAAGGAGCCAATTAAAACGTTCGAAGAGAAAAATGGAGTCAAAGTAGAGTTAACGATCATTCCAATTGCTGATTATCCTACGAAACTTAAACCGGTTTTGGAAAGTGGAGTTGGTGCACCGGATGTCTTTACTGGTGAAATTGCTTTCTTGAAGCAGTGGATCGAACGTGATTACTGGGAAAACTTATCGGCTGATCCGTATAACGCAGACGAATGGAGCGAAGATTACGTTCCTTACGTTTATGACTTAGGTAAGGATTCAGAAGGAAATGTTAAGGCGTTATCATGGCAGACGACACCAGGCGGTATTTACTATCGTCGCAGTATCGCTAAGGAAGTATTAGGTACAGATGATCCGACAGAAGTCGGGGGCATGATGTCTTCCTGGGACAAGATGTTTGAAGTGGGCGACAAGTTAAAAGCCGAAGGTTATCGCTTATTCCCGGATGAAGGCTCCATTCGCTGGTTCGCTAAGAGTGAAGATCCGCAGCCTTGGGTGAATGAAAATGATGAATTAGTCATGACAGAAGCCAAGTTGAATTATTTTGATCAAGCGAAAAAGCTTCGTGAAAAAGATTACACTGCCTTTGCACCAGAGTGGTCCCCGTCCTGGCTCGCTTCTATGAATGGCCCGATTGCCTATAACGGCGGATGGGATGAAGTGGATGAAAATGCGTCAGGAGAAAAAACGGAAGTATTCTCTTATGCTCTTCCGACATGGGGCTTACACAGTGTCCTTAAACTGAATGCAGAAGATACGGCTGGTGATTGGGCCGTTACAACAGGTCCATCCCCTTATTTCTGGGGTGGAACGTGGTTAGGTATTTACAGTGGTTCTGAGAAGAAGGACCTGGCTTGGGATTTCGTGAAAATGATGACCCATGATGAAGAGTTCTTAACAGATTGGGCGAAAGATACAGGGGATCTCCTGTCTTACCTTCCTGTTACCAACAAGATCAAAGGTGACTTCAGTGAGGAATTCCTAGGTGGGCAAAACAACTATGAATTCTTCTTAGAAGAAGCGAAGAAAATTGAACCTGGGATCGTGACAGAGTATGATCAGCAGATTGATACGCTGCTTGGTTCAAAAGTTACGGAATATGTAGACGGTAAATTGACCAAAGAAGAAGCAATTCAAGAATTTTACAAAGCCGTTGAAAATGCATATCCAAATATAAAAACACCGAAATAAATAATAAAAGGATAGAAACCTAGTGTTTCTATCCCCTCTTTCTTTCATCCTTCGTTTCAGTCACGAAAGGGGATAGAAAGAGAAGGAAGCGAGTCTGCCATCTCCTTCATGGGGGTAGGCTTGTCTTCTTTCCAGCCTAAAAGGAAGAAGGTGTACATGGTGAAGAAATTAGATCATAAAGGCTATTATTTTATCGCTCCATTCTTTGTCATTTTCCTTGTATTTAATATTTACCCTGTTCTTTTAACTTTTTACTATACATTTACTCACTATGAAGGGTATGGGGCACCGGAGTTTATCGGTTTAGCCAACTATGCCCGGATCCTGACAGACACTTATTTTCTAGAAGCGTTTGTAAACACATGGAAAATATGGGGGCTGAACTTTGCTCTTCAATTGGGAATTGCCTTGTTTTTAGCTGCCTTATTCTCAGATCTTCGTTTTCGTATTAAGGGCCTTGGGTTCTTTCGGGCGATCTTTTATCTGCCGAACTTAATTACGATCAGTTCCGTTGCGATCTTATTTAACATTATGCTTGATTGGCATTACGGTTCGATCAACCAATTCTTATTAAAAATTGGATTGATTGGTGAGCCGATTAACTGGCTGAACCAGCCATTTACAGCTCAAGTATCCGTTTCCCTGATCTTGACGTGGATGTGGTTTGGTTACACCTTTATCGTTTTAATGGCAGGGGTATCCGGTATTTCCAAAGAGTATTATGAGGCAGCTTTGATTGATGGGGCGAACCGGATGCAGACGTTCATGTATATTACGCTGCCATTGCTGAAACCGATTATGCTGTATGTCATGATCACTTCTCTTATCGGTGGGCTGCAATTGTTTGACTTACCGATGCTCTTGACGGATGGTCTCGGAAATCCTGATGGCGCTTTAAATACGATGGTTTTGTATCTTTATAATCAAGCGTTCCGATACAACAATTACGGTTATGCAGCAACGATTGCTTATATGTTGTTCTTGATTACGGTGGTCTTCTCTGCCATCACCTTTAAATCCATGTACCGGGAAGCCAGTGGGGAAAAAGCTGTGGCTAAAGCGGAGAAACGTAAAAGCAAAGCTGCGAAGAAGAGAGGGAATGTGAATGTTCAAGAAAAAGTTGCTAAACAAAACACTTATATATAGTCTCTTAACTCTATTAGCGATTATCAGCTTTGTACCATTTTACATGATGATTATTAATGCCACACGAGAGACAAAGGACATCATCATGGGGTTTTCCTTTATTCCGGGCAGTGAACTGGTGGAAAACTATAAAAATATGATGAGTTACGTCAATATTTGGGCCGGATTTAAAAACAGTCTATTCGTCTCTATTACGGTTACTATATTGAGTGGGTATTTTTCGGCATTAACAGCTTTTGGGTTCGCCGTGTATGACTTCAAAGGGAAAAATAAACTATTTATCTTTATGCTTTTGATGATGATGGTCCCAGGGCAGTTAGGGCTTATTGGTTTCTATGAGTTGAACAAGACACTTGGGTTCTTAGATACCTTTATCCCGCTGATCGTCCCTGCAATAGCCAGTCCGTTTGTTGTGTTTTTCTTAAGGCAGTATCTTGCATCCACCCTGCATACTTCTTTGCTGGAAGCGGCCCGTATGGATGGAGCTGGTGAACTGAAAATCTTCCATACCATCGCTCTTCCAATCATGATGCCTGCGGTGGCAACGATGTCCATTTTTACGTTCATTGGTTCATGGAACAACTATATTCTACCTTTGGTTGTTATTTTCTCGCCGGAAAAGTACACCTTACCAGTCTTAATGGGCTTCTTGAAGGGATCGCAGGTAGCGCAAAATCTGGGATCAATGTATCTCGGGATCGCCATTTCTGTTGTTCCGATTATGATTGCGTTCCTATTCTTCTCTAAATATATTATTACGAGTATTTCCGCTGGATCTGTGAAAGGGTAAAGCGTCCGATCCTTTCAGACGAATCCGGGGTGCTGAACCTATTCATGAAAATCAATAGAAGTATGACCCATACCGAAATCGATTTCGTCATGTTTCGTTTAGGAAAATAAGGAGGAGGGTGCGAAACTTTCTCCTTATTTTCCTATGCAGGGGCTGAATCAATAGTTTAGAAAGAGGTGCTGATGCATGGTGAATTATGCATTTAATGATAAAAAGTATTTTGTAATTGAAGACTTTGATCAGGCTAAGACGTTCTCAAGCTTTTTACCTGGGCTGGCTGGTTTGTACGGGGTACCTATGTGGGCCTTCTATGTGAATAGAGGCCAAGGGATGGTGAGCTTTGGAGTCCAGGATAAAAGCAATGCGATTACAGAATTTTACCCAGCCAATCAGGCTTATGAGCGTGTGTCGACGAATGGTTTTCGTACCTTCATTAAAGTTCAACGCAATAATGATTCCTTTTTATTTGAACCTTTTAATGATGGTTTGAAGGGAAAAGGGAAGCGTACGATGTTCATCAAGGAAAATGAATTGATTGTAAAGGAACGTCATGAAGAATACGGCATTCAAACGACGGTCACCTATTTCACATTGCCGCATGAAAATTATGCATCTCTTATACGGAAAGTGGAAGTAGAGAATATTTCTGAAGAGCAATTAAGCATTGAAGTTGTAGATGGCCTGCCTGCCATTCTGCCATTCGGGATTGAAGATGCTGCCTATAAAGCAGTTGGAAACACCTTGAAAAGCTGGATGGATGTGTTCAATTTACATAATCACATCCCTTACTACCGTGTCCGCTCTTCAACGGGGGATACAGCTGAAGTAGAGGAGATAACCAAAGGACATTTTTATGCCAGCTTTGCCGAAGATGGCTCCTTATTAAAGCCGATTGTGGATGCTTCGATTCTCTTTGGTGAGAATACGTCCCTACGCTTTCCAGATCGGTTTGAATCTCACGCTGTTTCTGAACTTTTACAGAAGGAACAGATAACGGCAAATAAAGTGCCGTGTGGTTTTTCAGCTTATGCCGTCCAGCTTTCTCCTCATCAATCATCCGTTTTACGAACGATGATCGGGCATGTCAATGACCTTGATATTATTCAAGAGAAGCGGGAGGAAGTGTCTTCTGCTGGGTATTTTGATGAAAAGTACAAGGAAGCTCAACGTCTGGTAGAAGAATTGACAAGTGATATTCAAACCAAAACCGGTAACGAATTGTTTGATGGTTATACGAAGCAAAGTTACTTAGATAATGTGCTGCGTGGCGGATACCCGGTTTTATTAGAAAATGAGAAAGATCCATTTCTTTATTATGTCTATTCAAGGAAACACGGGGACCTTGAAAGAGATTATAATTTCTTTTCCGTGTCACCGGAATTCTTCTCTCAAGGGAACGGAAACTTTAGGGATGTGAATCAAAACCGACGGAATGATATATTCTTCAATCCGGAAGTGGGCGACTACAATATCAAACTGTTTATGAGTTTAGTACAGGCGGACGGGTATAACCCATTAGTGGTGAAAGGGTCATATTTTGAGCTTATTGAGAAAGAAAACCTATCATGGTTGGAAACCCTGTTCACCCGTGAGGAAGACGTCAATGATATGAAGAAACAGTTGGAAGGTGCGTTCACACCAGGAGTTATTGTGCAGTCGATTGTTGACCGAAACCTATGTTTAACCGTCTCGCCTGGAGAATTTTTACGTACCGTACTTTCTCATAGTGAACAGGAAATTGATGCAGAGTTTGGAGAAGGATACTGGATCGATCATTGGACCTATAATTTGGATTTAATTAAGAACTTCCTTAAAGTATTTCCAGACCAAAAGCAAACCCTGTTATTTAAGGATCGTTCTTATCGTTACTTTTACAGTCCTGTCCTTATAAAACCTCGTTCGGAAAAATATGTATTGTCCGATGAGAAGGTTCGGCAGTATGGGGCCGTTACAGAATTGCAAGAGCCTAAGGCTGATCACTGGCTGAAGACAAAGGACGGCGATTTGTATCAAAGTACGTTATTTTCAAAATTGTTTTCCTTAGCCCTTCTTAAATTCGCAACCTTAGATCCTTATGGTATGGGGATTGAAATGGAAGCGAATAAGCCGGGATGGAATGATTCCATGAATGGACTGCCGGGTATTTTTGGTTCAGGGATGAGTGAAACCGTAGAATTGAAACGGCTGCTGCAATTTATCATGGAGTGTGAAATTGAAGAAGAGACGATCTTGCCTGTTGAGGTCTTTACTTTGGTACAGGAAGTAAAAACGGCATTACATCAAAATCTTACCTCCTTTGAATATTGGGATGCCGTTTCTACAGCAAGAGAGTCCTATCGAACCGTCATTAAAGACGGACTGGATGGAAGAGAAGAAGTTCTAACAGCTGCTGATGTTCAGGAAATCCTTCAACTCTTTATGGCGAAAGTAGATGCTGGTATTGAAAAAGCGAAAGAATTAGGGAGCGGATTAATTCCGACCTACTTCTATTATGAAGCTTCAAAATATGAAGTGAGGCGGGATGAGGAAGGGCAAGTGATGAGGAACGAAAAAGACGATCTTCTTGTGAATGTTCAATCCTTTGATGTTCATGTGCTTCCTCACTTCTTAGAAGGACCGGCAAGGGCATTAAAAGGAATGAGCGCTGAAACAGCAGCCGAACTTCATCAGTCTGTTCGACAATCCAACCTTTACGATCAAAAACTACACATGTATAAAACATCCACTTCATTAGATGAAATGAGTTATGAAGTGGGCAGAGCGAGAGCCTTTACCCCTGGATGGCTTGAGCGGGAATCTGTGTTTATGCATATGGAGTTCAAGTATTTATTAAGCTTACTGAATGCTGGTTTATATGAAGACTTTTTCAAAGATTTAAAGGCTGCACTTCCTCCATTTATGGATCCTTCTGTTTATGGAAGAAGTACGTTAGAGAACTCATCGTTTATTGCAAGTAGTGTCAATCCTGACGAAAGTATGCATGGGAGGGGATTCGTAGCCCGTTTAAGCGGCACAACGGCAGAGTTTTTATCCACGTGGCAGTTGATGATGACCGGAAAAGAAATGTTTGTAGTAGAAGACAGTGAATTAACCTTAAAGCTCCAACCTCTTCTACCAGAATGGCTGTTTGATGAACAGAATCAACTGACTTTTACATTCCTCGGAGAGATTGAAGTGACTTATTATAATCAAAACCGAAAGCCAACCTATGGAGACAAAGGAGCATCTATTGTTCAGTATATACTTCACGATGAAGAAGGATCGATCGTCATTGACGGGAAGAAAATCCAAGGTGAATGGGCTGAGAAAGTTCGAGACCGAGCGTTTAAGAAAATGGAGATCACTTTAAAATAAGCCATTCCTCCCTGACCATCTGGATATTCATGAGATAGACGGGGAGGGATTAGGTAAAGAATGAAGCATCGTTAAAGAAGTGAATTGGAGGAGGGTTAAGAACGTGAAATTGATTCAAACCATTAAAGATACAAATGACCGTCTTGCTGAAAAAGAGGAGCTTTCCTTTACCGAGCACGGACTAGAAGAAGGAGCGCCAGCGATAACCATCCTTCCTGAAGAACGTTATCAGACCGTTATGGGATTCGGGGGTGCTTTTACAGAGGCGGCTGCCTATACTTTGTCGCAAATCTCTGAAGAAAAACGGGTGGAGGTGATCGAGAGCTACTTTCATCCATCTAAGGGATTAGGTTATTCTCTTGGTAGGACGCATATACATAGCTGTGACTTTTCTCTGGGTAACTATACGTATGTGGAAGAAGATGATCAGGAACTGCGTACGTTCTCCATTGAACGGGAACATAAATATGTCATCCCTATGATTAAGGATGCAAGGAAGGTGAGAGGGGAAAACTTAACTCTTTTATCTTCTCCATGGAGTCCTCCCGCATGGATGAAAACGAATAAAGAGATGAATCATGGTGGACAACTTTTACCCGAATATCGTGAGGTATGGGCGCGTTACTATGCGAAGTATATTGATGCCATGGAGGATTCAGGTGTGCCAATTTGGGGGGTAACCGTTCAAAATGAACCAGACGCCACCCAGGTGTGGGATTCCTGCCGCTATTCAGCTGAAGAGGAACGCGATTTTGTTCGGGATTATTTAGGACCAACATTGGAAGTAGAAGGGCTTGGGGATAAAAAAATCGTCGTTTGGGATCATAACCGTGATGTGGCTTATGAAAGAGCGAAAACAATCCTTTCCGACCCTGAAGCGGCTAAATATGTATGGGGAACAGGCTTACACTGGTATGTAAGTGAAGAGTTCGAAAATTTAACGAAAATCCACGAAGATTTCCCGGATAAACATATAATTTTCACAGAAGGTTGTATCGAAGGCGGTGTTCAGCTGGGTGCTTGGCATACAGGAGAACGTTATGGGCGAAACATTATGGGGGATTTAAATAATTGGCTGGAAGGCTGGATCGACTGGAACCTTGTCCTGAATGAAGAAGGCGGCCCAAACCATGTAGGGAATTATTGTGACGCGCCCGTGATTGTGGATACTTATAAGAACGAGCTTCATTATAATAGTTCTTATTATTATATTGGTCACTTTAGTAAGTTCATTAAGCCAAATGCCGTTAGAATTAAGCATCAAATGGATCACCACTCCCTCCAAGGTGTCGCTTTTCAAAATGAGGATGACTCCATTGTACTTGTAGTTATGAATGAAACAGATGAAGCGGAAGAGGTAAGTGTAGTGTTAAATGGTAAGTCTTGTCCTGTAACGTTTGCGCCTCATTCGATTTATTCGCTTGTTATTTAAGGGTCCAAGGCTCTACCGTTTGATTTTACTAGTTAATAAAAACCATGCGCTCCGATGATTCAGCGGAGCGCATGGTTTTTTTATGGATCTCTTTCTTTTTTAGAACCGCCTTCTCTTTCTTCAGCAATATCACCAATAGTAAGAAAGGCTTCTTCTCCATGTTCTTATTTGCGTTTTGCTTCTTCGATACAGATAATGACACAATAAATCATTTAATTTTCATCAAGATTTAAATCGGTTTGTACAACCATGGAAAGCGCTCTTCAATGAAATAATCCTGCCTTATCCTTTCAATAAGTTTTGTATAATGAAATGCGATTATATGAGTTTCGCGGGGGCATCCATGAAGTGCATAAATGAACTCAAAGTTGGAATCTCAAGGAAAAAAGTGCCTGCCCTCACTTCGTTAAAGTGTTACCACAGTGGAACAGGCGTTTTTTCATTTCTTGATGTCCGGCACCGAAATGGAAAATAACTAATTTAATATATAATAAAAAAAGCCCCTGCTAAGCATTGATATACTTACCAGGAAC
>NZ_QUAE01000031.1:0-23498 GCF_003386945.1 Halobacillus trueperi
CGAGGGAAGTCTCACTAGCCGCTAGGCGCCGGAACCGGATATCTAAGAGGAAGTGCGTGGTAGATGAGACCCCGCAGAGCGTTAGCTCGAGGAGGCTCATCACTCGCCCACGGAAAGCGAACCTTTTCCCGGAGCCCCTAAGGTCCCACAAAAGTCTCGAAACTGAGTCTTCAAGAATCCTGCCATATAGCGTAATAAAACCTAAAATAAAAAAACTATCCATCCGGCAGGCAGGGCTACTGGATGGATAGTTTCTTTCGTTTTGTGGAATTTCTTACAAGCAGCTGATGAGGATAGACATATCTGTTCGGGGCAAGAGCACCAGGATGCAAGAGTTGTTGGATTAACACTTCAACCGTTTTATCAGCCATTTGTTTCACAGGTTGTTCAATCGTTGTAACGGAAGGAACCATCAATAAAGAGATCATCTGGTTATCAAAACCGACGACGGCTAAATCATCTGGAATCACCCAATTGGATGAGGAAGTCGCTTCATAAATTAACCCGGCAGCAACCTCGTCGCTTCCAGTAAACACACCATCTACATGTGGAAGCTCATCCTTAATCATATGAAAGAATTTTTGACCATCACTGACATCTATGGCCCAGTCAATCGCTAAATCTTCCTGAAAAGAAAGTCCATATTCAGACAAAGCTTCCGTAAAACCTTCTTTCCGTTTTTTTGACAAGTGACTTTCAGGCCCGCCACTTACATAGGAAATGTGTGTGCACCCCTGTTCCAACAGGTGAATGGTCGCTTCATATGCCGCTTGCTTGTGATCCATATGAATCATAGAAATGCTGGACTCGTCCATATATTCATTACAAAAAACGATAGGTCCACACTCTAAAAAAGGTTTAACATCTTCCCAATCATTAACAAGTGAAGCCATAATCACACCGTCCACTTGCTTCGTCTTCAATAATTGTAAGTAATCCATTTCTTTTTTCTTGGAATCATGTGTTTGACAGACGATGACTTGATATCCCCACTCGGAAGCTTTTTCCTCCATCGCCTCTATCAAATTACCGAAAAAAGGATTTGTCAGGCGTGGCAATAGAACGGCGATCGTCTCCGTTTTTTGACTTCGAAGACGACGGGCGGAAGAATTGGGAACATATCCAAGGTCGTTCATGGCTTGAATGATTCGCTGTCTTTTTTCATCTGTCACGTAAGGCTGATCATTGATGACCCGGGAGACCGTTGTCCTCGATAATCCAGCCAGTTTCGCTACATCTTCAATCGTAGCCATACTTACTCCCCCTCAATGCTTTCTTGAAAACGTTTCCAATTCCAATCATACTAATCATTCAGTTTTCTTGCAAGCCCTTTCATATATTGATAGAGATTCACTAAAACCTTAAATAACCTTCCCACACATATTAACTCCTCACGAATAATAAAATTAGAAAAAGGAAAAAACAGGGAGATGATTCACCTGAGAAAAGTTTTGATTATCGCAGATCCGGGTGTTGATGATGCGTTTGCTATTATGTATGCCCTTCTCCACCCTGAAATTGAAGTCGTGGGGATTGTCGCAGAATATGGGAACGTTAGTCAGGATATCGCATTAAAGAACACAGCTTACCTGCTTCAATTGGCTCAAGAACCTGATATACCAATTATTAAAGGAGCAGATAAACCTCTGACAGGAGCACCACCTGAATTTTTCTTTGATATACACGGAGCCCACGGTCTCGGGGAAATCATCCCAACGATTGAGACTCCTGACCATGAACGTTTTCAAAAAGTTTACGAACTTATCGATACATATGGGGGAGATTTGACCATTATTAACCTGTCCCGTTTTACTTCTCTCGCTCTTACCTATATCCAATCTGAAAGCAACATTGATAAATCAGGAGATGTCTATGTAATGGGAGGTGCGTTTTTCGTACCTGGTAACCGCACTTCCGTTGCTGAAGCTAACGTGTACGGAGACCCTCAAGCCGCCAAAATCGTAGCCGCTCATGGAGAAAATGTAACCTTTGTCCCTTTGAATGTAAGCAACCGCGCGGTGATCCCTCTGGATACGATAAAAAAAGTGGCGGCTGAGAACGACACACCATTTTCAAAAATCATCTTTCCCATCATGGACTACTACAGTACCCAATACGAATCTATCATTCCTGGCATTGATGGTGCCCCTCTTCATGACGTTACATTATTCTCTTATTTGATGAATCCTGAAGATTACAAGGTTGTAGAAAGACAAGTGAGTGTGAATGCGATCGGGCCTTCTCAAGGGCTAACCTACGCTGACTTCCGCCCGGCACCTGAATATATTGAAGATTATCCCATGCACAATATCATTATTGACTTCAATCGAAAAGCCTTCATCAAAGACTTCGTCGATATCATGACAGCCAAATAGTAAAAAAAAGAATGGATAGAAAAAGGAAGCATTCTTAGGAATGCTTCCTTTTTAATGATAGAGAAAGTCTATGACATTTTGAACAGCAGCTTCTCCCTGGTCGATGCAATCTGGCAGACCGATTCCTCTGTAAGAATTACCTGCAAGATATACACCTGGAAGGTCCTTCTCCATTTGTTCCGTAATCTCATTCACCCTCTGTTTGTGACCGACTGTATATTGAGGCATCGCGTCATACCATCGGGTAACAATAGAGAATTCAGGTTTAGCCGTGATATTCATCGTTTTGTTCAGATCATTCAATACGATTTCTTCAATCTCTTCGTCCGTTTTACCCACCACTTCCTGGTCGGAAGGTTTTCCGACATAGCACCTCAGGAGAACTTTTCCTCCCGGTGTCGAATGGGGCCACTTTTTATGTGTCCATGTACAAGCGGTAATCCGGAAGTCACTGTTTCTTGAGACAACAAAACCGGTCCCGTCGATATCCTTTTTAATGGCTGAGGCATCGAAGGCCATGGCGACGTTTGCTACAGATGTTGCATTCGTTTCTTTGAACGGTTCTAAGAAGTCATACTGTGACAGCATGCGTTGTACAGCATAATGGGGAGCCGCTAATATTACCGCATCCGCTTCTTTCACCGTCCCATCACTTAATAAAAGATGATAACCATTGGCTTTCTTCTCGATATGATCCACTTTCACGCCTTTTTGGACAGTTCCAGGTTCCAATCTTTCATCGATCGCTTCCACAAGAGAACCGAGGCCGTTTCTTAATGTACGGAACATGCTCGGTTTTTTTTCACCTTTTTTCGGTTTCTTCATCGGATATGTCTGACGCAATCCTTTAATGAGACTTCCGTACTTCTGTTCCAGGTCGTAGAAGTTCGGAAAAGTGGATTGCAGGCTCAAACGATCAATATCTCCAGCATAAATACCAGACAAAAGCGGTTCAATCAAGTTTTCAACGACTTGGTTTCCAAGCCTTCTCCGGAAAAACAAACCGAGGGACTGATCTCCCTCTATCGTTTTTTTCGACTTGACCAAATCCAAAGCAGCTCTCGCTTTTCCTACTGGACTGAATAACCCGGAGAAAAGGAATGGACGGACCCTTGTCGGGATCCCCATAAAAGAACCACTTGGCATTTTATGAAGTTTACCATTCACCAAAATGTAGGACTGACCTGTACCGTTTGGGACAAGTTCATCCCCTAGTCCTACTTCTCTCGCAAGCCGCCCGGCACTTTCTTTACGAGCGAGAAAAGAGTCCGGCCCACGTTCGATCGTAAAGCCATCTTTTTGTACCGTATCGATTTTCCCACCTAGGTGGTCGCTCGATTCCAACAATTTAACATCCAAAGGATAGTCTTTCTCCCGTGCTTCTTTTTGTAAGTAGTAGGCAGAGGTTAACCCTGTGATTCCTCCACCTACCACGACGATACGCTTTCTCTCTTCCATAAGTGATCTACTCTTTCACTTTATCCATGACGACACCAGCAAGTGTCTGGATAAACTTCGGATGAGTATTAGGCATTTCTGGACGGTAGTAGTTAGCTCCGACTTTGTCGCACACGACTTTACATTCGTAGTCGTTATCATAAAGGACTTCCAAGTGGTCGGATACAAATCCAACAGGTGCGTACACAAAACTGCGGTAGCCTTTTTCATTGTAAAGTTCTTCTGTTAAGTCTTGTACGTCTGGGCCGATCCATGGGTCTGGCGTGTTGCCTTCACTTTGCCAGCCAATTTCATATTGCGTAATTCCAGTAGCTTCTGAAATCAGTTCTGCTGTTCTCTTCAATTGATCTGGATAAGGGTCTCCCCCTTCCAAAATCTTCATCGGTAAACTGTGAGCAGAGACAATCAGGCAGGCTTTCTCCTTTTCCTCTTCCGTCATCTTGGTGTATTCCGCTTCAATGACATCTTTCCAATAGTCGATAAAGCCAGGTGCATCATACCAGCTTTCTACGGAACGAATAGAAATGCCGTGCTTTTCTGCTTCCTCTTTGGCGCGACCATTGTACGATTTCACGCTATACGTGGAGTAATGAGGAGCAAGCACGATGGAGACGGCTTCTTCAATCCCATCTTCAGCCATCTGGGCAACTGCATCCTCTACAAATGGTTCAATATGTTTCAGCCCAAGATATACTTTAAATTCAATATCGTCCTGCTCTACGTTCAATGCATCCTTCAAAGCTTCTGCCTGATCATCTGTAATACGGGCAAGCGGAGAAATTCCACCGATCGCATCATACCGATCACGCAGATCCTGCAGCATCTCATCCGAAGGTTTGCGTCCGCGTCGGATATGTGTGTAATACCTCTCTAGATCTTCTTCTTTGTAAGGCGTCCCATAGGCCATTACTAATAATCCCATTTGTTTTTTTGCCATGTTCCTTCACCTCTTCATCTTTTTTTAACCACGATTAAGATTTCTTGGAATAATCATGAATAAGTTGAGTCAGCCGCTTCAATGTTTCCGGTTTGATATCCGGGGTTACACCGTGGCCGAGGTTAAAAATGTGAGCAGGGTGTTGTCTTCCCTCATCAATGATTTTCTTTGCTCTTTCTTCAATGGTATCCCAGTCCGCTAAGAGCAGTGAAGGATCCAGGTTTCCTTGAAGTGGCTTTGTGATCCCTTCATTCCTTGCTTCTGTAATTGACATGCGCCAATCCAGTCCAAGCACATCAACAGGAAGGTCGTCCCATTCATGAATCAGGTGTCTGGCTCCTACACCGAAAGTGATCAGTGGCACGCCTTCCTCTTTCAATTCAGAGAAAATCCGCTGCATAACTGGTTTAATAAACGTACGATAATCTTCGACATTCAAAGAACCAACCCAGGAGTCGAAAATCTGAATCGCACTGGCTCCGGCTGCGACTTGTGCTTTTACGTAAGCAATAACCATGTCTGCCAGTTTGTCCATGAGGGCGAACCATGTCATCGGCTCACTGTACATGAGTGACTTGGTTTTATTGTAATTTTTTGATGGCCCACCTTCAATCATATAGCTCGCCAGGGTGAATGGTGCCCCACTGAAACCGATCAATGGGACTGTGAGTTGTTCTTTTGTTAATAGACGGATCGTGTCCATTACATAAGGCACATCATCTTCAGGGTCGATGGTTCCGAGCTTTTCAATATCCGCTTTCGTTTTTATCGGATTGTGAATGACCGGTCCGATGCCTTTTTTAATTTCCACGTCCACGCCAATAGCAGGAAGTGGAGACATAATGTCCTTGTAAAGAATCGCCGCATCGACGCCATATTGCTCCACTGGAAGACGTGTCACATAAGCACAAAGTTCAGGGTCATGGGTGATTTCGAATAATGAGTACTTTTCTTTCAGTTTACGATATTCCGGCTGTGACCGCCCGGCCTGACGCATGAACCAGACAGGTGTATGGTCTGTCTCTTCCCCTCGGAAAGCTTTTAAAATCGTGTCATTTTCAATTTTGTTCATCTTCAGAACTCCTTTTCCCGTTCAACATTTATCCGCTTACAACTATAACGATTTATTGTTCTTCTGTATAGAAAAATGGAACATTTGTCATGATTTTGTGCTTTTTTTCACAGGTCCCAACTCAGGCTTATCGTATTGGAAGGCTGACCTTTTTTCCCTGTCAATGGATCTACGGGTACGACGTAATAGCTCGTCTGATCGAAGATACCAAAAGCACTGACCTTAAACTCACTCTTTCCCGTCACTTCTCCGACCTTAACATCTTCTCCGTTTTCTTTTCTGAAAATACGGTAGACAATTCGCTCATCATCAGGAGCGGACCAACGAATCGTCCCTCTTAATGAAGCAAGACCGGATAAATTGAGACTTCCTGTTACGTCCGTTAAAACGGGAAGATCCACAGGTTCAGGTAAGCTTTCCACCCCTTCCGGTTGTTCAAAAGTAGCGGCCAGTTTTTTTTCCTGATCGATCCTTGTTAATATTTCCTTCATGAGGCGAGTCGGATAAGCACTGCTTCCATCAATCTTTCCTGATTGATCGTAGCCCATCCAGAGCGCCCCAGCATATTCAGGTGTGTATCCCGCAAACCACACATGCTGGTCCTGGTGAGTCCCTGTTTTCCCTGCTAATGCTTTAGGATAATTACCAGCCTTCGCTGTTCCTTCCTCTACAGCCGTCTGAAGGATTTCTGTTAAATACCAAGCCGTCTGTGCGTTGAATACTCCTGTTTCATCAGCAGCATGTTCATGGATGACCTTGTCATTTCGGTCCAGAATTTTTGTAATGGTATAGCTTTCTTGTCTCTTTCCGTTTTGAGCAAGTGCACCATAAGCTTCAGTCATTTGCAAAGGGGTGTATCCATCAGACAATCCACCGAGAGCAATGGATAAACCATTATCTTTTGTCGTTAACCCAGCTTTCTCCAAATATCCTTTGGCATAAGAGATACCAATTTGATCAAGGAGCCATACGGCTGACACATTCTTAGACTCGATCAAAGCCTGGTACAACGAGACTTCGCCTTCATATTGATCATCATAATTATTTGGAGAATAATCATTTGCGCCAAACGTCTGCTTTTCATCAGATAAAAGACTAAATGGATCAAAATCTCCTGTCATCATGGCCGGACCATAGACGGCAAATGGTTTAATGATGGAAGCAGGAGCCTGCTTAGACCGGACACGATTGAAATCACCATGTTTAAAATCACGTCCACCAACAACTGCAACAAGCGCACCTGTCGAGTGGTCCATAAGAGTGAAAGCTCCTTCGATCGCCCCCGAGGAACCTGGGACGAACTCGCCGTTTTTCATTCCTTCTGCAGCTATTTTCTGAATGGCGGGGTCCATTTCTACAACCAATCGGTATCCACCACGTTTTAACTCATCACGAGAGATATGATACTTCTCCGCTGCTTCATGGATGACGAGATCTACATAACTATTAGACGATGTTTCACCCGTTTCCTCTGCACGCTTAACGGCAAGCGTCGAACCTTGCATTTGCTTCATTACGGTTGCATCAATTTTTCCTGTGTCGTACATCCGTGATAACACAACATTCCTTCTCTTCTTGGCGTCATCCGGGTTATCGAACGGAGAATACGTATTCGGAGCCTTAGGCAAGCCTGCAAGCAGAGCTCCCTGAGCAATCGTCAATTCAGAAACCGTTTTTTGAAAATAATGCTGGGAAGCAGCTTCAATGCCATACGTCCCTTCCCCGAAATAAATTCGATTCAAATACAATTCTAAAATTTCATCCTTTGAATAGTTGCGCTCCAAGTAAAGAGCCGCCATGACTTCTTTCGTTTTTCTCATCCATGTCTTTTCATTTGAGAGGAAAATGTTTTTGGCCAGCTGCTGAGTAATGGTACTAGCACCTTCCACCTTTTTCATGGCAATGATATCTTTATAGACCGCTCTCATAATTCCTTTAAAATCCACACCGGAATGTTCTCGGAACCGGCTGTCCTCTATACTTATGAACGCATCCTTGACATGCTCGGGAACCTCTTGAATGGATACGTTCCTTCTGTTTTTCGTATAAATCCGTTCGATCACTTCACCTTCGGCTGTCTCCACCGTCGTCATTTCATCAAGAATCAGATCCTCTTCATTTACGACAAACCGTCCCCCGAATAATATGATCAGATAGCCAATCCCTACGATCATCATGAGGGCCAGAACGATGAGTGCCGGCCACTTCCATCGCCCGGACCAGGAAGATAAGCCTTTCTTTAAATCTTTGATGTTCAAGTTACGTGCATCCTTTCTGTTCTATCCTTCAAACTTGCCACTATGGAACCCTGCTTGCTAAACTGAAGATACCGCAGGAAAGGAGACATTCGGCTATGAAAGTATCGATGACCAATGGTACATTGAATTACTTATCCAAACTGAGTCAACAACACCCGGAAGCATCCCTGTTTTTCATGCAGGATCAAGACAAAACGGTCGCCTATTATGAAGGGGAAGATACGTCCATATTTGAAGAAGGACGCAACTATGAAACTGTCGATCATGTGGGTACGATGCAATCGAAAGGTTATGTTGTGATGAACAACATCCCAGTCAGTGACGAAGGCCGTCCTGTATTTGAAGACCGTTTCAAAAAAAGAGCAGGGAATGTAGAAAATCGTGAAGGCTTTCAAGCCATTCGCATCCTTCGCCCTTTAAAAGGCAATACGTACGTTGTCCTTACTCAATGGCGCAGTGAACAAGACTTCGAAGACTGGAAGAACTCCAAATCCTTTGATGAGGCACACAAAAAATCAGGGCCTCAGCACCAGAAGAAGCCTTCGTTTATCGATGGCGATGCCTATATTACAAAATATCAAATGATTGAACTCGAAGAGTAGCATAGGAAAAGTGAGCGGAAAACCGCTCACTTTTTTTATTCCTCTTGTTGTTCGGGTTCACTGTCCATGACTTCCTGTTGGAAGAAATCGTCTAAATCCCGAACGGATTGTTCCCCTGAAATTCGCGCCTGTTCTTCCCCGTTTTCGAAATGAATGAGAGTAGGCGTTCCTTCAATCCCGTATTTGTTCCACTGGTCCTCAAATTCTCTTACGTTCATTTTTTTGACATCCAGATCGTATTCCTTCACGATCGGCATCATTCTTGGGGTCGTACGTTGACAGTGGACACATGTCGGATCGTAAAAATAAACGGTTGTAGGCTCTCCTGATTGAATCTCTTCCTCAAGAGCATCTGGTTGAATCTGGTTTTGATAATTAGGATCATCCAATTGATCAATGGTTGCCTGATGCAAGTCTTCTTTCCCATATGGATTATCTGCTGTTTTTTCGGAGTTTTGATAGTTCACGACAAATACAAGAACTACAACAAGCACCACAAGAGCACTTGCAAAGATAATCATACCTTTTTTCATACGTTATTCCTTCCTTTCTTTACAACGACAAATAAATGAACAATAAAAATAATGATGAAGGCAGTGCCTGCTAAAAACGGAATCGTCACGAATCCAAAAACATTGATGTATTGACCATTACATGGAACAAGGCCGCATGTGTCTACGGCTGAAAGCGACGGGATCTTCTGCAGCATGTAATGGTAAATAGAAACGAACATACCAATTCCGCTCATGATGATTGCAGGGAAAGCTACATCCCATTTCTTTTTCCATAAAGCTGTACCATAAATGAGCACCAGAGGGTACATCAGTATTCTCTGATACCAGCACAGTTCACAAGGAGCGTAGCCGAGAACCTCTGAAAAGAACAGGCTCCCGACAGTAGCAACGAGGGATGTTGCCCATAGCAGGAACAACGCTGTTTCCATACTTTTCTTCATATTTTGTATCCTTTCTACCTCTCTCTCATGCCATTATACTAGGTATTCTCTTGAAAACAAAGTAGTTTCATAGTCCTTCACACCTTTGTCATTTCCATAAAAGATGCTGCTCTTGTAATGAAAAAAACCGCCTGTAAGCGGTCCTCTTCTTTCATTTCTAATTTTTAAGTAATCCATTCCGGTGGGCATAAACGGCCGCCTGGGTACGGTCCTGAACCTCTAATTTACTTAATATGTTGCTAACATGAGTTTTCACTGTTTTGACTCCTATATAGAGCGCATCACTGATTTCCTGATTCGTCATACCTTCCCCCACACATTTCAACACTTCCAGTTCACGTTTCGTAAGCTCTTCATGTGGTTTTCGATCTTGACGGAAACGGGTCATCATTTTTGTAGCCACTTTCGGTTCAATCACATTTTGACCGTGAGCCGCTTTTCGTATGGCTTCAGCAATTTCATCGGCTGAAGATGTTTTCAGCATATAACTAAACGCACCTGCTTCAAGCGCCGGAAACACTTTTTCATCATCGTAATAACTTGTCAAAATGATAATTTTACAGGATTCGGTTTTCATGATTTCTTCTGTCGCTTCAATTCCAGTCCCATTTTCCATAATCAAATCCATGAGAACAACATCCGGTTTTTTCTCTTTAACCAGCGTTGCTCCTTCATACCCACTGCTCGCTTCTCCCACGATGTCCAAATCTTCTTCTGTACTTAAATAGGCAATGACACCTTTACGGACGACATCGTGATCATCAATGACTACGACACGAATCATTCCTCTTCCCCCTTTTCATTTACTTTTACAGGAACACGGACATCAATATGTGTCCCTTCTCCTTTTCTCGAACGTAAAGAGTAAGTGCCACCAATTTCCTCACACCGTTCACGCATCGTTTTCAATCCATAAGAGGCCTTATTGGCTTTTTTATCTTCTGTATCAAAACCGACACCGTTATCGGCAATATGTAGGAAAATCTCCTTTTGGTCATGAGTGGCTTCCACCTTCACCTCTGAGGCATTGGCATGTCTCAATATATTCGAAAGTGCTTCTTGGACGACCCGGAACAATTGCTCTTCTACTGACGTTGGCAGCTCACCTAAATCTTCCATATCTACATCAAAATCAATCTGACACTTTTGACGCAATTCTTCTATGAGTGTTTTAATCCCCTCCGTCAGTGGTTCTCCTGACAAATGAACCGGCCTTAAGTGTAAAAGGAGCGCCCTCATTTCTGTTTGAGCCTGAAGGGCCATTTGAGTAATTTCCTGAAGCTGTTCTTTTGCATTTTCCGGACGACGGTCAAAGATCTTTTCTGTCGCCTGCGCCATCATCGTTAAAGCAAATAACTGCTGGCTCACGGCATCATGCAAATCTCGGGCAAGTCGTTGTCGCTCTTCAATCGTTGCCGCTTTGTGAGCCGTACGTGCCAGCTCGCTTTTTTCATCGGCGAGCTTTACAAGCGAATCCTTCTGTTGCTCCAGCTTCTCGCCAAGTACATTCAATTCATCCCCTACAGCAGCGATTTCATCATTTTCATTAAAGTAAATACGTTTGCTGAAGTTCCCCCTCGAAAGCTGGGTAATCATCATCGATATGTAGTCCAGCCGATGTTTGACATCCCCACTCGACCGAAAGCCTGCATATAGAGACATGATAAACCCAAGGACAACATAAAGCACGATGAACATTAAAATGGCCCCTGCACTCAACCAATCCGGTTGAAACCATACGTAAATAGACAATAGGATACTTAGCAGGATAAACGTATTTAAAATGAGTCCATAAAGATGTGATCGGATATACATGTAACGGATGCTATTCAATTGCTTTAACATGCTCCCCCACCTTTCACACCTGTTCGATTCGAATTGAACCCACTTTAAGATCGACACCGATGGTCAGTCTGCGAGTGGCCATTGAATAATCATCGGTTTCATATTCCACACTTCTGTGCATTCCATCAGCTTTCTGCCCCCCGACACGGATATCGCCTGTCTTCACCTTTGCATCTACACGAAAAGGAACATGCTTCGGAATTAACATTTTCACATCCCCAACCCAGCCGCGCACAACGATTGGCGTATCCCCATCCGGAATGAAAGCACGAGTAAAATCGAACCGGTAATCACCAACTCCATTCCATAAATCCATCGGTTCCACCTTCCAGTTCTCCTCATTAAAAGAATGGTCTCCAATCATCATATGCTTGGACTTCAGCTTGTTTGAAGAAGAACCTTTGGAATCATACTCAATTTTCACTTTAGAGCCTTTTCCACCTAAAAAAATACTAAATCCAAAGTATATGAAAAGAAGCGGCCAAAGTTGCCATACATCGCCAAAGGAAAACTCAAAAACACCGAGTCGATCCAACAATAAAAGCGTACTGAAGATTGTGAGGAATGAACCGATGATCCAACTTCCGCCCTTTTTCAATAACGCATCCACCCAAACCTTTAAACCGATGACGAATAAAATAATTGGATAAATATTGCCCCACGTCCAACTCATTTCCAGGGAAATAATGTTCAAATTCGACAATAGAAGAACAAATCCAAATACAACTAATAAAAGTGCGATGACGACTTGTGAAATTTTATTATGCATAATGCTCACCCTTTTTTAACCTTCCGTAAATTACATTCGACAGAAGTCCTATATTTCCTCTTCTTTTTAAAGCTTCTTACTGAATGTATAGCCTAATCTTATCTAGAAATGGAGACTTGTAAAACGACCCTGAGAACGGAGTTGTCTCCGTCTCTAGACGGAGGTTATGTTTAAACGGGAGAGCGATGGGAATATCTATAGTAGAGCATAAAAGAAAGGATGTTGTTGTATGGATCAAAAAATGCAAAATTTAATCGATGGACTCAACGAAGACTTAGCTCATGAGTACGCAGCTTCTATTATGTACACCTATAATGCTGCTGTCGTTACGGGGCTCTACCGTTCTGTCCTCAAGCCATTTTTCGAGAGCGAAGTAACCGATGAACAAGGACACGCTCTTTATCTAGCTGAAAAAATCAGCACTCTAGGCGGAACTCCGACGACAACACCTGCTGAAGTCAAACAAATGACTGAAGTGAGACCGATGTTAGAAGAAGCACGTGAAGCTGAGCGTCAGACGATCAAGCGCTACGAGGAACGTAAGACACAAGCGGAAGAACTCGGACTCACCGAATTATCTGTGAAGCTGGATGATATGATCGCAGACGAAACCGGTCATATGGAAGAAATCGGTCGTTTACTTCAAGATTCCCGCCTGCAAGATTAACGATTTTATCCCCTGTCGAAGACAGGGGATTTTTTATTGTTACTCGACTATGAACGCATTTGAGAATATTCTGAATGTATATTACAATTTAAAAAAATAGTTGCTACACTTCACCAAGGCAACAAGGAGGAGAACATATGTGGGAAAACGTCTTTCATGCCATCGATGAACAATACGAGAATATGGTTAAAACTCGCCGTCATTTGCACCAATATCCAGAAGTTTCTTTCAAGGAAGAGAAGACGGCTCAGTTCATTGCGGATACATATGAGAAACTGGGAATTCCGTATGAAAGTCATATCGGAGGAAATGGGGTTCTTGCTAGGCTCGAAGGTGGAAAACCGGGGAAGACGGTCGCGCTGAGAGCAGATTTTGATGCCCTTCCTATTCAGGAGGAAAATGACGTACCTTATAGATCCAAGAATAAAGGGGCTATGCATGCGTGTGGTCATGACGGCCATACCGCAGCTCTTCTAGGGCTGGCCGAAGCGCTTCTACCTTATAAAGAAGAACTTCCAGGAACAATCGTTTTCCTACATCAGCACGCTGAAGAGTATGCGCCCGGAGGAGCAAAACCGATTGTCGAATCAGGAGCCCTTAACGATGTAGATGCTGTGTTCGGCACTCATTTGTGGGTGAATGCGCCAACAGGTGTCATCCAAACGTCTAAAGGACCGTTTATGGCCGGAGCGGATCGATTCGAAATCAAGGTTCAAGGCAAAGGTGGACACGGGGCCCAGCCACATCAAACAAAAGACGCCATCGTCATCGCCTCTCAAATGGTTTCTTCCTTGCAGCAAATTGTCAGCCGTCGGGTAGATCCATTGAAAACAGCTGTGCTTACTGTGGGAACGTTTGAATCAGGAACCACATTTAATGTCATTGCGGATTCAGCAACCTTAACCGGTACAGTAAGGACATTTGATCCTGAAGTGCAAAACTTGATCATTGAAGAGATGGAAAAAGTCATAAAAGGAACATGTGAAACAAACGACGCAGCATACGAGTTTACTTATGAAAAAGGATACCCGCCCGTTGTCAATCATCCCGAAGAAGCGGACTTAGTTTTACAACATGCTCATAAGGCTGATGCTTCTTTACGTACAGAGGAAATCGAGCCGGTCATGGCTGGAGAGGATTTTGCTTATTACCTTTTGGATAAGCCAGGCACTTTTTATTTTACAGGTGCTCAAATTCCAGATCATTACTATCCTCATCACCACCCGAAATTCGATTTCGACGAAAAAGCACTGCCACACGCAGCTAAAACATTATTCCAATCCTTTATTAGTTATCAAGAACGTTAAAGTAAACGGAGACGGCTGGACTGAATGGTCGTCTCCCCTAATTGTTCTAACAACCTCCCATTGGCAACATACCCCACAACGGCCCCG
Source organism: Halobacillus trueperi (assembly GCF_003386945.1). NCBI lineage: Bacteria > Bacillati > Bacillota > Bacilli > Caryophanales > Bacillaceae > Halobacillus > Halobacillus trueperi. The sequence continues at coordinate 14,333 of NZ_QUAE01000031.1, forward strand.
AAACCTGGAACCAATTGAAGAAGCTTCACAAGATCCAAGGTATCTCTATACTCTATTTGTAACGTCTTCCAATCCACGTTCTTTTCCTTCATTTCTAAGTCATTCCATTCAATAATCTTACGCTTCACTTCCCCACGAACCTTGTCACTGGAAAAAGCGAGCATGAATACATGAAGCAAGTAGACCCTCTCTTCATAAGAATGAACATTCCATCCATAAATCTGAGCCGCATCAAATAAAAACTTCATCTTTATGCTTAATAACAGTGGGAAATCAGCTACTCCGAGCCAAAAGCCTCCAAAACCCGTCCCAGCGCCTTCCACGGATGCTGTTTTCTTATATTTTTTAACTAATTCACGGACTTGCCTTTCACGCTCTTCAAAACTCCAATCTGGATGGACCTTTACAGGGCGGATGTACTCTGATGTGGTTAAAGCAATCTCAATCATGGAACGAACGCTATCCGTTACCACCCCGTGTACACGATCAGGAATCTTTTCATTAATCTTAGACTGCACCTGCTTTGAACTCCTCTGTATCATGGACGACCGCTTGTCCAATGATTTACTCCAACGTAGGGCTTCCTTTTTCACCTGCTTTTCATAACTCATACCGAACACCTCCAAATATTCTTATAAGTAAAATGAAATACTGATAAAATTAGATATGAAACAGGGAAGACTGCTTAAGTAGTCTCCCCTGTTACGTTAATTTCTTTTTCACATAGTTTTGTATAAACAAATAACTGAAGATACTTCCACCTATCCATACGAGAACAAGCCCTATAGGGTTCCATTGGAATACAAACAATAGACCGAACAGGAAAGTTTGAAACAACATGATGTGCTGTAACCATTGCAGGATTGCTTTTTCCTTCCATTCTTTCTTAACCGGATATAAATCCAGCCAGGCAATGGTGCGGTGGTGATTCCACAATGTCATCATTTGAAATGCACTCAAGTAAAGGAACAGAATAGCAAAAGCGACTTTCACCCATAGATTGGATACAAACCAAATGGCCAGTGCACCAATGGCTATAAGACGAATGTACATACCTAAATAATCGCTGCTTCGTATAAACGTGATTTTATACAAATACGAAAAGGTCTGATTTTGCCGGTAAGGAACCCGATCCACAATCGCTCGTACAAGCGTGTTGCGTTTTTTCACTGTATTTTTCAAATGAGGAACATCTGTAAACATATTCGCGATTCTGTAAAAGGTCCTCATGCGCTGCTGGTCTTTTTCTACAAGTAAATCCCAAGCGAGTCCAGCTTTTTGCCTGGAGAGAGAATACGTGTAAAGAACGACGCCTACAAGCAGCACGGTCACGATACTGGCATAAACCCATTCCCCTTGAGCGAGAAAATAAAAAATGGTGATGTTCAATACCGCTTTGATGACCTGGTCCACAAGCCGTGTTCTGGGGTTTCTTTCTTTTAGCATCCACCAGTTGGACATCATATTCCAAATCTTAATGACTAGAACAACACCGATCATCATTAAGTAATACTGGGTACCAAGTTCTGGATACGAGGCAAAATACAAGGGACCAAGGGCTGCTGATATTAGAAAAATGACATAAAGTTGGACAACGTAGCTGTAATATAAACAGCGTCGGAAATAATCATCTAGCTGATATTCAGCAGGAAGCAAGAAAACTAAGTCCGGCTCTTTGAGAAGTGTACGCACAGGACTATACCCCGCGATGAATCCAAAAGCGAGCGCTATAATCCAAGCGGTAGGAAAATCTTCGGGTAAATCTTGCAGCCATTGCTGGTAGTAATAAGCGAGCGCCGAGATAAAGAACAACATGGCAACGGCAATGTGGCCATTAAAAATATACTTTAAGTAACGACTTGTCTCTTTCGTATGTTCAGAGAAGCGCTTCGTCCAAAATTCCTTTGCATTAATCATATTGTTCTTCCTTTGTCAGCTGTACATAAATATCATCAAGGGATGCGCCCGGCTGACCAAATGACGTGCGCAACTCCTCAAGCGTCCCTTTAGCTCTGATTTCTCCTTCATGGAGGATAATAAAACGATCACAATATCTCTCTGCAGTAGCAAGGATATGAGTCGACATTAATATCCCCGCTCCTTTTTCTTTCATATCCTCCATCAACTGCAGGTAGGATTGTATACCGAGAGGATCGAGACCAACAAAAGGTTCATCGACGATATAGAGGTCTGGTTCAATTAAAAATGCACACATAATCATAACCTTTTGGCGCATCCCTTTAGAAAAGTGCACAGGGAACCATTTGAGCTTTTTCTCCATACGAAATTCTTTGAGAAGCGGCTGCAACCTCTGTTTGAATAAGTCTTCCGGCACATTGTAGGCCATAGCGGTCAAGTGTAGATGTTCATACAATGTCAGTTCATCATATAAAATAGGCATCTCCGGGATATAACCGAGCTGTTGTCGATACTCCTCCGGGTTCTCTTCAAATGATGTTCCATTGATGGAGACTTTTCCTTTTTTTGCCTGCATCATTCCGATGATATGTTTGATGGTGGTACTTTTCCCCGCACCATTCAAACCGATGAGGCCAACGATTTCATTCGGATGGACATCGAAAGATATGCCATGCAGTACATTTTTATGGGTGTACCCTCCGTGGAGGTCTTTGATATGTAATAAAGGTTCCATCTTATCCCTCACTTCATTAATTTTCCTGCACAAATTTTATCATACTTTCCCATTCGTTACACTTTTCACTCACCGTCTTCATCGAGTTTTTACTCATTGATATGGTACAATGCTATCAAACGGAAAGGAGTTTTTGTATATGGCAGATGAATGCATTTTCTGCAAAATCATTGATGGAGAAATCCCTTCAGCGAAAGTGTATGAAGACGATGAGGTGTACGCTTTTCTTGATATCAGTCAAGTAACAAAAGGTCACACGTTAGTTATTCCAAAACAGCATTGCCAAGATATTTATCACACGCATCCAGAAACAGCAGAAAAGCTGTTCTCAAGAGTTCCGAAGATTGCAAATGCAATTAAACAAACCTATGCTCCTGTTGGTTTAAACGTCCTAAACAACAATGAGGAAGCAGCAGGCCAATCCGTCTTCCACCTACATATCCACCTTATACCTAGATATGGTGAAAGGGATGGATTCAGCGCTAAGTGGGAAGTCCACTCCGATGATTATTCACCAGAAGATTTACAAGCCATCGCTGGTGAGATCAACCAACACATCCCCGGTTAAATGGATTGATTTTCTCATGAGAAAACTGCTATAATACTACCATGCATTCGCAAACGGTCATGAGGGCACGTTTGGAGTGCAAATTCAGATGAGATTAGAATAGTTGAGGAGAGATGTTTAAATGAATATTCGTGTTTTAGTCATGTTATCTTTATTAGTAGGAATTGGTGCTGTTCTGCATGCCATCGCACCCCCATTCTTTTTCGGAATGCGACCGGACATGATGCTTGCTATGATGTTCCTGGGAATCTTATTGTTCCCGAAACCATCTTATGTCCTATTAATATCTTTAGCGACAGGCTTCATCTCAGCGATGACAACCACCGTTCCAGGCGGCCAACTGGCCAATATAATTGATAAGCCGTTCACAGCATTTGCTTTCTTCGGACTTGTCCTATTGACTAAAAAAATATCACATCAAAAATTCGTACAGCCTGCTTTAGCAGCCATCGGTACGATGATCAGTGGCTCCATCTTTTTAGGTGTTGTCCTTTACATCATCGGCCTTATGGAAGCGAGCTTCGGCCTTATGTTTGCTACAGTTGTTCTACCCGCAGCAGCATTTAACGTGTTGTTTGTAGCCATCATGTATCCGACTGCCCAAAAGATCTTAAGACGAACTGATCTTGCTAAAGCAGCTCAACCAGCCTCTTAAAGAGAGTATACAGAATGAACCTTGACTTACACCAAAGGCACTACATCGAATGTAGTGCCTTTGGTTTTCCTTCTCGTCTAAAGAATATTTTTTTATGTTTTTAAGGTTTCATTCATACATATTAAGAGAAAATATAAAATAGAGAGTGATTGAAAGGAGACTGACTGATATGCCAAATGGAAAATCATTAGCGCTGGGATTCTTAGTCGGAGGAGTCATTGGAGCCGCTTATACGTTACTGAGCACACCTTCCTCCGGTCGTGACTTTAGAGAAAATGCCAAACTGAAAAGCGAGAACTTGAAAAATACCGTTCTCAGCTTAAAAGAAGATGGGATGCAGCTGAAGGATCAGATTGCGCAAACATCGAAAGAAGGCGCAGAACTCATTAAAGAACTTTCTGAAGATGTAAAAATATCCATTGAAAGCTGGAAACGCACCGTTGAACCCCATCAGAAAAACATCCAGAAATATTTAGAACAAATTGAAGAAAGCTTAAAAGAACTGGAAGAGAAAGCAAAGGCTGAGCAAAAGGATCATACCACACAGCCCAGTCATGAAGTCATCAACCACCAATAATCTCACACATCCCGCCTCGAGCGGGATTTTTTATGTTTGTCCTTCTCCCCTATCTATATTCAATCCCCTTCCGTTCTATGACCAAAAAGCGCAGTTAGACGCCGTTAATAATTATTAAAGTATATGGCAGGATTGTGGAAGAATCAGTTTCGAGACTTTTATTGAGTGGATGGGGGCTACGGGGAATAGCTCGCTTTCCGCGGGAGCGCGGTGAGCCTCCTCGGACTGCGTCCTGTGGGGTCTCACCATGCACTTTTTTCCCGCAGGAGTCTCGCCATTCCCCTCCGCCCCTTTGCTATGTAAGTGTCTCGAAACCATTTAAAGAATAAGCACATTTCCAACTTGAAGGAGATAAATAGTGTGATCACCCGTATCAGGTAATTGTTTACTAATGCTTGATATAGAGCTCTTTCTACCTACCCATGATTATTGGAAGACATCCAGTCACGGTATAAGGGGGCGTTTCTCACCTATATCGAATGGGGTGGTTGGGAAGCTGGGAGACTCCCGTGGGAGAAGGAGATAGGCGAGATCCCGCAGGACGCAGTCCGAGGAAGCTCGGCGCTCCCCCACAGGAAAGCGAGTAGCTTCCCAGCCGCCCCTGACACTCACCCCTAGCAACGAACCCCGAAAACATCTCAAAACTGAGTCTTCCACAATCGGGAGCTTATATATAATAAACAGGAGGGTTACCCGAGCCAAAAATAAAAGCGTGTAGAGGTTTGAACCTCTACACGCTTTTTCAAGCTTATTATTCAGCTGCTTCTAAATCTTCAATGGAATCAACATCCATATATTCAGGAACGACAAGACCAATCTTGGCACCTTCAAGGTTCGCTCCAAGGTCTTCTAGCTTATCTTTATTCTGCTCATACTGATCACCGTGTGTTCCTGGCAACCATGCAGCAACCATTCCGTCAGCTTCACCAGCGGCCACAGATTCCCACATCGGGCCATTATCAAGCGGTGTAATCGTTACTTCAAAGCCTTGCTCTTTCATGACTTCTGCAACGACGTTTGTTGAAGCAATCTCAGAATCCCAGTTTACAAGCACAAGCTCAACTTCTGTACCATCTACTTCTTCGGTACCTTCTGTCCAAGCATCTACTTTATCCTGGTTATTGGAAATCCAGTTTTGAGCCGCTTCTTCCGGGCTCGCTCCATCAGAAATCTCAAGCATCACTTCTTCCATGTCTGCTGCTTCCCAGTTGAACTGGTCTAAGATTTTATAAGCATTCGGCTTATCATCTTCAAGTCCTTGACGAACCATTGTTTTGATTTGTTCTTCCCCACCAAAAACTTCTTTCGGATCTTCAAGATATTTCAAATCGTATTTAGCGAATTTCCAGTGTGGCGTCCAGCCAGTAACAACAATTGGTTCTTCGTTCTCAATGGCTTCACCTAGAGCTGCTGCCATAGCACCAGAAGAAGAGGTTGAAACTTCCCAACCACTCAGGTTTTCATATTCTTCAACAGCATTTTCAGCAGAACTTACGACACCTGCACCTGCTTCGATACCAGTGATTTCATAACCCATTTCTTCCCCATAGTTCATTTCAGAAGCGGTCTCATCACCGTTGGAATCTCCAGTTGACTCTGTGCCTTCTTCATCTGAAGATCCACAACCTGCAGCTACAAGTGTTAAAGATAGTCCGGCCACCATGCCGAAACGTTTCCAGTTAAACATGTAAATCTCTCCCCTTTTAAAGATTTTATATAGTAAAAGGTCCAAGGACCCTTTTCTAACTGTATTTACTAGTCACCACGCTGGGTGTTCAAGTTTTGTGTGAAACGATCAATGATGATCGCAAGAATAACGATACCCAGACCTGCAACGAAACCAGTTCCGACTTCAGCACGCTGAAGTCCGGTAATAACCGTTTGTCCAAGTCCCTTCGCACCAATCATGGATGCAATAACCACCATGGATAATGCAAGCATAACTGTTTGGTTGATCCCAGCCATGATCGTCTTTTTAGCCATTGGCAATTGGACTTTAAATAATTTCTGAGTACCGGTCGTACCGAATGCATCAGATGCCTCAATCAATTCATGGGACACCTGTCGTATTCCAAGGTTCGTAAAACGAACGGTCGGTGGTGTTGCGAAAATGACAGAGGCAAACACCCCTGGCACCATACCGATACTGAAGAAAGCCACTGCCGGAATCAGATAGACGAAAGCGGGCATCGTCTGCATGAAGTCAAGGACAGGTGTAAGAATTTTCTCTGCCAATTTGCTTTTGGCCATCCAAATTCCAAATGGAACTCCAATAATAACGGAAATCAAACTTGCAAAAATAACGAGCGTAAATGTGTTCATCAACTCTTCCCATAACTCCTGGTTGGCAATAAACCACAGGCCGATGACTGAAAAAGCCATTAAGCCCAACTTTTTGCCTGAAGCAAAGAAGGCTAAAACACCTACAACAATAATGAATAGCCAAATGGGGATGCCCATCAGCCAATCTTCTGCTACGATTTCAATAAAGTCACCAAAGTCTTCCTTTATAAAATCAAATAAGAATTCAAATGTATCTGTTGTCCACTCTGTCGCTGTATCAATCCACTCAGCTACAGGCAGTTTAGGAATCAAACCCATTTAAATTCACCTCACTTCCAGCTAACGCCGCCAGGACGGCTCCTCTCACAATTACCCCTTTTAATTTTCCTTCTTGAATAACAGCTACAGGTACCGGGGAATCATGGATAATATCGAAAATTTCCTGCATCGGTGTTTGAGGCTCAACCCTCGGCACATCCGTACGAAGAATACCCTTCAAGTTATCTGCATCCTGTTTCACAGCATGAGAAACATCATCAGCGGTTACATAGCCATGAAGATTTCTTTTTGCATCCGTTACATAGATGCTTGAAAGTCCTTCCTTACGCATCCGTTCAAGTGCTGTGCGCGGACCATGTTTTTGAATATCTACCGTTTCTGGTCGTTTCATAATATTTTCAGCCGTTAACACTTTGGAACGGTCTACATCCTCAACGAACTTCTCAACATAATCGTTTGCAGGATTCACTAGGATTTCTTCTGGTGTACCAATTTGAACAATGCGCCCATCCTTCATCAGAGCGATACGGTCACCGATTCTTAACGCCTCATCAAGGTCATGGGTAATGAATAAAATGGTTTTCTTCATGGACTCTTGCAGCTCTAATAATTCGTCCTGCATTTCTTTACGAATTAATGGATCCAATGCAGAAAAGGCTTCATCCATCAATAGAACTTCTGGATCGTTCGCAAGGGCTCGTGCAAGACCAACACGCTGTTGCATCCCTCCGGATAGTTGACCAGGGAATTGGTGGATGTATCCACCTAGTCCAACCATTTCTAATGATTTCTTCGCCTTTTCTTTACGCTCATTTTTATCAATCCCTTGGACTTCAAGACCAAACTCTGCGTTTTCCAGTACTGTACGATGCGGGAAAAGACCAAAGCGTTGGAATACCATACTCAACTTCTGGCGACGGACTTCCCGTAAATCTTTGCTGTCCATCTTAGCCAAATCCTGGCCATCAATATATACACTACCTTCTGTTGGTTCGATCAATCGGTTAATCAACCGGACGAGTGTCGATTTACCACTTCCGGACAGCCCCATGATGACAAAGATTTCCCCTTCTTCTACATCAAAGGACGCGCGGTTAACACCGACAGTATTGCCGGTTTTTTCGAGGATATCATCTTTTGATAAACCCTCATCTAAGTATTTGGTAGCCTTTTTAGCATTCTTACCGAAAATTTTCGATAAGTTTTCTACTTGAATGATCGGCACGTCTCTCACCTCTTCTTTTTTGTTTATTATGGTACGTTTCATCGTTTTTATTTCCGTACTTAATCAACCACCTTACATAATGTAACCTATTTGTAATAGAAAGTTCAAACGATAAATACTTTAAATCAAGAACAAAAATTACGTACAGTTGAAACTGTACAAAGTTTAAGGCATAAATTACGCCATTTTACTTTTAAATACTTTATATTTAAGCCCTTTCAGTCATTTTAATAAAAATGGAAATTATAGTAACGTGGTACATAGATTTTTTGCGAAGGAGGATCTTATGGTAGTAAAAGACCACCATTTCCTTGAAGACATGCATACGAAAGTCACAAATGAATTTTCTAAAACACTGGAAATGTTTGGACTTACCCCTGCTGATGCTCGGTTGTTTGTTACTCTCTATCTGCATCAGGGCCCAATGACGTTAGATGAAATGAGCGAGGCTTTGGGTAAAAGTAAAACTTCTATGAGTACAGGCGTAAGAGGCTTATTGGATCAAAGGCTGGTCGAACGAGTATGGAAGAAAGGCTTCCGTAAAGACCTTTATCAAGCCAATGAAAACTTATATCGAAACTTCATGTCATCCTATATAAAGAAGTGGCAGTCGTCCGCAAATGGACAAAAAGATACACTTGAAAGTATGGAAGGTGAGTTGAAAGAGAGAGTCCAGGAATATGTCAATCCAGAGGAAATGCAACAGGCGGAACAGCTATACAGACGTATGGAAGATATGGTCCGTTTTCACGAATGGATTGCTGAAGCTTTCAAGGAGTTAGATCCTAGCGAAAACCCTTCTGATTAACCCCTTTTTCTCAAACATGCAGAGCCATTTTTTCTCTAGCTCTGCATGTTCCTTATTTTTTTATTTTTTCAGCACATTATATCTTGATAATTTATTAAAATTTTATATGATTATAAGT
>NZ_QUAE01000032.1:0-23346 GCF_003386945.1 Halobacillus trueperi
TGAGATTTCCCTTTGCTTTAAGCAAATAAGATCCCTCAGAGACGATGAGGTTGATAGGTCCGAGGTGGAAGCGTGGTGACACGTGGAGCTGACGGATACTAATGGATCGATGACTTATCTATCTGATTCAAATCATTCGTGAAAAGATTGTACTCTTTCAAACAAGATGTTTCCTTATCCAGTTTTGAGGGTTCACCTCAAACTTTATATTGATGTGGTGGTGAAGGCGAAGAGGTCACACCTGTTCCCATGCCGAACACAGCAGTTAAGCTCTTCAGCGCCGATGGTAGTCGGGTTTACCCCCGTGAGAGTAGGACGCCGCCACATCATTTCGTAACCCTTCAGGAATATTCCTGAAGGGTTATTTTTGTATTGTGCGTTTCGTTTGGATTTGGTAAAGTATAGAAATATTGACATGAGCGGAAGGGGATGATAACGATGAAACTGTACGGAGCTCTACTTTCCTTAAGTTTGATATGGGGATTATCTTTTGTTTTTATAGAAACTCTGATCGGCACAGCCGGGGTGTGGGGCACTGTTTTTTTAAGATGTCTTGCTGGAGCTGTGATTCTTCTTCCGTGGGTTTTTATTAAGTGGAGGAAACATCAGCTTCCCCGATCAATCCCTTGGGGCGTATTGATTATTGTCGGTGTATTCAATGCGGGTCTTCCCTGGGGTCTGATTGCTTTGAGTCAAACCGTGGTGACCAGTAATACCGCGGCAGTTCTCAATGCAACGACTCCAATTATGACAGGTTTGATTGGTTTTCTTGTATTCTCGGTTTTGTTAAACAGATGGCAGTGGAGTGGGATTGTTCTCGGTTTTATCGGCATCCTGGTATTGACCGGTTTTGAGGTTGGAAATATACGGTCCGATCACTTCATCGGTATTGGGACTATGATTCTTGCAACCTCGTGCTATGGGTTTGTTTCGCACTTTACACGAAGGCACTTACGTGGGTTCGATGTGATTCTTCTGACTAGCATTGCCCTTCTCGTAGGAGCGATGGTTGGTCTAACAGGTATTCTATGGACACAACCTGCACTGCTCACCTCTATCGGGCAAAATATGAACGTTACCTTTACAATCAGCGTGATCGGTTTAGGTTGTGTCGGTTCTGGAATCGCTCATCTACTTTTCTATTATATGATCGATCGAGGAAGTGCCGAGTTTGCAAGTATGGTTACTTACCTTGTTCCGGTGACCGCTCTTTTCTGGGGGCACCTGCTTCTAGGGGAACCGGTCACAAGTCAGTTGATTATGGGTCTTGGTGTGATTTTTGCAGGTGTATATCTGTCTACGAGGAAAAAACGTGTGAGTCGCTCATTTGTAGGGAAGAAAGCAAGTTAAGGTTCGTTTTTTTATGAGTGTGATAGAATGTGACTAACGATGCAGTTGAGGGGAAATGCTTATGAACCGTTGGGATTCCACACCGGTCATCCGCTTTTTCGGAGGTCGGAAACTTTTATTCATCTTAGGAGTACTCCTGCTGATTGGGTTGAACATCCTCGTCTTTTCAAGTGTAGGATTTATCTTCGATCCTTTCTTAGTTTTTGTTAAAACGGTAGCTTTGCCGTTAATTCTTTCTATTGTCGTCTATTATTTACTGCGGCCGATCATCAATTTGCTTGAATCATGGAGAATTAAAAGGATATGGGGGATTTTGATTACCCTTCTAGCGCTGGTGGGAATCATCACCATGCTTGTAGTCCTTATCATTCCCTTTCTTGAAAAGCAGTTGATCAGTCTGGCTGAAGAGTTGCCTCGTTATTTGCAAGACTTGATTAATACCATCGATGAGTGGTTGAGGAATTCAATTTTTTCAGCGTATTATACGAATCTATTTGAAGACGTGGATGGAATGTTGAATCAGATTCCTGATTATATTTCTTCTTATGCCTCTGAGACCGTAGAAGGAATCACGAATATCATTTCAACCGTGACGAATGTAGTCGTAGCGCTTGTGACATTGCCGTTCATTCTCTTCTATTTGTTGAAAGATGGGCATCGTCTCCCGTCATTTATCATAAGGATGTTCCCGCCGAAGGTCCGTCCGGAAGTATCCAGTGTATTCAAAGGCATTGACCATCAACTGTCGGCTTATATTCAAGGACAGATCATCGTCAGCTTTTGCATCGGTATTATGATGTACATCGGCTTTCTGATTATCGGACTGGAGTATGCTTTGTTACTCGCGGCTATCGCTAGTGTGACAAGTGTTGTTCCATACTTAGGGCCTGTCATAGCGATTACACCTGCGTTGATTATATCTATTGTGACTTCACCCTTTATGGTTGTGAAACTTGTCGTCGTTTGGACGATTGTACAGTTGTTGGAAGGGAAGTTCATATCCCCGCAAATCATGGGGAAAAGTTTGCACATTCATCCCGTCACCATCATCTTTGTTTTATTGACGGCAGGTCATTTATTTGGAATCGTCGGGATCATTTTAGCTATTCCTGGCTACGCGATTTTGAAGGTGATCGTATCACACCTCTATTACTGGTTCCAAAAGCGGTATAACCGGTTTGTAGAGGAAGAGAATCAATATAAGATTCAATAAAGAAGGGAGTGAGCTCAGTCACTTCCTTCTTTATTTTTGTAATTTAATTTCTTTCAAACGCTGCCGCTGTTCTTCCGGCCACCATGCCCCGCAGTCACTGGATACGACGCAGGCAGCACAGGTTTCGAGGTCATAAACGCGCATGCCACGGATGGGTGGAGAATAGACGTGCAAGGTCACAAGTGGTGTTGTACCTTCTCTGCCCATTTTGTGAATCCCTTTCTTAGGAGCGAAAAAAAGACTCCCATTGCCCTTGAATTCTGTGAAGAGAGGAGAAGGCAAAGCTTCGCCGTGAGCCTGATAAACCGTTTGCTTAGTCGTCCCATTCATGACTTGGATCCAACCTGTGGAATGACCGTGATCGTGAGGCGCACACTCAATATCTGCCCAATTCATGACGATCATTTCCACGTGATCATCTTCGTATATCATTTGGCGGTAATAGGGCTTGCCTTCAGGGTCCTGCAAATAGGGGGCTAACTCATCTAAAGTAACTCCAAGCTCGATCAATGTTTTTTTCAGTGTTTCGGGTGAGTGTTCATCAAGATTTCTGAACGCTTCCTCGACACGGTTGATCATCCTCATAGACATCCTCCTTATTAAAAATGCTTCCTAAATGAAAACCTCCCCTGGACGAGCATCACACCTGCAATGATCAAAAGGCCTCCGAAAAGAGAGGAGGCAATGAACTTTTCATTCAGCAGAATGATGGCAGCGATTAGTGTAGCCAATGGTTCAAAATAGAGAAAGACAGAGACCTGTGTTGCTTGCATCACCTCTAATGCTTTCGCCCAATACCAGTAGGCGATGGCCGATACGAAAATGCCGAGAAAAAGTAGATGGGCCCAGTGTTCCGGTGAGAGTGAACGTATTTGGTCCAGCCCATGGTTCCTGATGAAGAAAGGAAGCGTCAAAAAGAACCCTGTGGTGCTCATATAAAAGGTCAGGACAAGAGAAGGTACAGGGACAGATAATTTTTTTAGGAGCACGGAATAGACAGCCCAGTTCAAAGTGCTTAAAATCATAAGAAAATAGCCGAGGCTTAAGGAAAAACTAAAAGCATGACCGCTCCCGATGGTTGTGATAATCAAAACGCCTGTGACGGCTATCGTGATTCCAGAAGCTTTCTTCAGGGTAAGCTTTTCCTGCAAGAATATGAAGGACAGAAAGACGGTAAACACTGGAGAGAACGAAATCAGCCATCCTGCATCGGATGCGTGGATGGTCAGCAGGGCTGTTGCCTGGATCACTTGATGAACAAATACTCCGAGGACCCCTAAGATGAGTACATGCGGAAGATACTTTATATGTATTTTTAAGGGGTATTGGAATAGAAGTATCATCATCAATAAAAAGATCGACCCAATTCCAAATCGGATGACAAGCAGGGAAAAGGGATCCAATATTCCTAAAACGGCTTTGGTGGAAACGAAAGACACACCCCAGAAGGTAATGGAGAGAAATGCATAGAGAGAAGCACCGATTCGCGATGGGGAACTCATAGACCTTGTCCTTTCCTCATATAGTCTCCCTTCACTATATGCGGGAAAAGGACAAGCATGAGACTCCGATTTCCAATTCTATCGTAACAAAACGAATGTGGAGTGACACTTTTTCGACGAATGTTCTGAACGTTAGACAGAAAGTGTCGCCCAATAAAAAAAAGTCTAAGGAATCCTTAGACTTTTTCAAATGATCCAGTATGTGAGAACGGAGAGCAAAATGGATGTCACAATCAATAAGAGCATTGGCTTTAATGCCCGGTGTCTGACATCATGTAAACTTACACTGAGACCGAGACCAACCATGGCCATCGTCAAAATGAAAGAAGTTAGTGTGGATATGGCATTCATGGCTTCTGCAGGAATCGTAAAAACGGATCCATTCACAAAGCTTCCGAATAGGCTCATCAGGATAAAACCAACAAGGAACCATGGGAAAGCAATGGATGAACGGCTTTCTTCTGTTCCTTTCTTTTTCATAAACCAAATCAAAAGCAGACTGAACGGTACAAGAAGAAAGACACGACTGAGCTTGGCGACAAGCGCCATTCCTAGACCTTCATCTCCAGCCGGTTCTCCGGCAAGGGCAACGTTCGCTACTTCGTGTAAACTGATTCCCGCCCACATGCCGTAAGCTTCTGCATCCACCGGGAGAAGGGGGCGGATGAGGGTGTATCCAATGGCGAATAACGTACCGACTACGGATATGACACCTGCACTGATGGCCGTGTCCTCTTCTTTGGCTTTCAAAATGGGAGTGACCGCAGCAATGGCTGATGCGCCGCATATACCTGTTCCGATTCCGAGCAGTGCCATCATCGAGCGGTCGGCATTAAAGAGTTTTGCTAAAAAGAGCATAAGGCCGATCGCAAACACGATGACAACCGTTCCTTTTAATAAAAGAGGAAAGCCCTCTTGAAGGATAACATTGATATTTAATTTTAATCCGAACAAAATAATCGCAAGTCGCAATAATTTTTTTGCTGAAAAATGGATTCCTGTGCGAATGCTTTGTGGATAACCAAAAAAATGGCGGTACAAAACAGCAAGGAGAATGGCTGTCGCAAGAGGACCGACTTGGTTCAACAGAGGAAGCATTGCGAGTAGAAATCCTACAGCTGCAACGATGGCTGTAAATCCGATTCCTTTTAGAAGAGGTTGATAAGAAGTGTGATTCATTGATGTACCTCCTTTGTTTCCTTCATCTATCATACGCTCCGGCTAGTTATTCGTAAAATAAAACTTTATAATGTTAATCATAGAAAAAACTGATGATTGGAGCGGTTCTGTTGGATATAGAAGCATTGAAAACCTACATCACAGCCATTGACGAAAAAAGTTTCACGAAAGCATCTGCCCTTTTGAATTTGTCGCAACCTACGGTTAGTGCGCATATCAAAAATCTGGAACGTTTTTTTCAAACATCGCTGATTGATCGTTCACCGAAACATTTTGAAGTGACGCCTACAGGGGAGATGGTTTACCGGAGGGCGAGACAGGTGCTCGGGTTGCTGGACAAAGCCAAGAATGAAGTGAAACAATTCCACGAGCAGGTGGGCGGGAATATCCATATTGGTGCGAGTTACACAGTGGGAGAATATATCATTCCTTCGATTTTAAAAGCTTTTGATGACATGTATCCAGCGGTCGAATTGCAGGTGCGAATTGCTAATTCTAAACGAATCAACAGGGAAGTGCAGCAGCATGAGCTTGATTTAGGACTTGTGGAAGGAAAAGTGACGGAGCAGGGATTGAGTTCCATTCCATTCTTGGAAGATGAAATGGTCGTGATTGTTCCTGAAACCCATCCTTTAAGAAAGTGTAAAGAGGTGTCTTTTCAAGATCTACAGGACCACACATGGATCACCCGTGAAGGGGGATCGGGGACAAGAGCTATGCTTGATTATATGTTGGAATCATCGAACATCCGACCGAAAAAGACGATTACGATTGGAAGCAACCATGGAGTCGTCCAAGGAGTGAAGGAAGGTCTGGGCCTTTCTTTTATTTCAAAAACAGTCGTGGAACACACGGATGCTGCTGATTTGATCATGAACCTTCCATATATTCACTCGACAACGCGATCCTTTTCCATCGTCACCCCTTCCAATGAAGAAGAAATCACAGAAGATGCTCAAGTTTTCATTCGGCACGTCATGGATTTGTATGAATTGTCATAAAACCATTACATTCATTTGGACAGGGCTTTGTTATGATAGAAGGGAGAGGGAAGTTTGGTTTGGTCCATCGAACGATTACAGAACGAAGATCTTAGTCATGTGGTTAGGATGGTTAAAACATCGATCTTAAACATTTCTCCCCGGTTTTACACCCAAGAGCAGTTGATAGCTTGGGCGGAAGGGGTTAAAAATCATCCCCATTTTCATGAACGTTTTCTTAATGCCTACGCACTCGTCGCAAAGGACACTTCCAACAACATTATAGGTTTTGCCAGCCTTGTTGGGCCTCATATCGATTTTTTGTATGTAGACTCAGAAAGGCAAGGGGAGGGTGTGGCCACTCATATGCTCTACCTTTTAGAGGAACAGGCAAAGAAAGAAGCTGTGAAGGTACTTATGACCGAAGCGAGTGCCGTCGCGAGACCGTTTTTTCAAAAGCGAGGATATGCTCTTAAGAAGGAACAGGTGAAATGGATTCGAGGAATATCGATAAAAAATGTGCAAATGTTCAAAAAGGTGCATAAGTAGTAGGAACTACGGGTATCGTCTTTTATAGAAAAAGTTGAAACGTTTGTACAGTCCCGTTCGTAATGAAGATGGATGTGTTTCTGTGCCAAATCTTATTTCAAATACTGAGGTGAAAAAATGAAGAGACTAGACCAGATTGTCGACTATTTGAAGACGCTGGGAGTTGAGGTCGAGAAGGTATACCGCGCACCGAAGGAAGAGACGAGATAAGCAGAGCCGAATAACACCACTCGAGGTATGCTCCTACATAGAGAAGCATACCTTTTTGCTGGGCGTTTTTAAGCCGGTTTCGTTATCTGTTTGAATATCGGCTGTTTGGATTGGATATGGGCCCAAATGATCCCACCTGTCACCGGAATGAGCATGCAGAGGAAAACGGCAGGGGCTCCATGGGAAGAGGCAAGAACACCGAAGATGGGGCCGGCCACCACGACTGACGTTTGATTGCAAAGCATGCGCAAGCTGGACATGCGGCCATGAAAACGGGAATCCGTTGCCATTTGCTGTACAGACTGCAAAAGTGCACGCACAAATGATGTACCCATACCAATGAAAAGAAAGCCGAGAAAAGCCAAAGGAACGAGGCTAGTAAAACTGACGATTGCAAGCCCTGAAGCGGTCATCATGAGCGACCATACCCCGATACGGTTCTGACACTTCGCCCACCACCATGTTCCGATAAGTCCAGCAAGTATGCCGCCGACGGAGAACGTGCTGTCGAGCATTCCGTAGACGAGCGCAGACTGCTTTAAATGTGAACTCGTATAGACGCTTAAAAATCCTAGAGTCGTGTGGAAGGTGAGCTGGCCGAGCATAAGCATGACGAACAATCCATAAAGCATCCGGTTTTGATGTACATAAACGAAGCCTTCTTTCATCTCATCCCAAAAGGAGGAAGAGTCACTGCGATTTTTCCTCTCGACCGGCGTGTAACGAATCATCTGGGTCGTTGCTGTAGCACCCAAATATAAAAGGACGACAACAGACAACGAGTTTTCAACGGCTACAAGTCCGGCCAACACCCCGCCGACAGCCGCTCCTGTTAAACTTCCTGCAACAGTAGAGGAGCCTGACCAGGAAAAGATTCGAGGAAGGGAGTCTTTTGGAAATACTTCAGCCACAAGAGCTTGTAATGACGGGCGGAATAATGATCCAGCCGTTTGCATGATCATATGGGCGGTAATCATCAACCATGGATGTTCGACCCCTCCCCAAACTGCTCCTGTTAACAAAACCAAACAGATGGTGCTTATAACACCCGCCAGGACCGCAAGTTTTTTTCGGTTGCTGCGATCGACCACAACTCCGAAGATGACATTTGAAAAAAGCCCGGGAATGAATCCGAAGCTTACGAACATCCCTGTGTACAAAGCATCATCCGTCCATTGATATAAAAACCATGTAATAAGGACGAAGTACATCGCACGACCACTTTCATATAAAAAATAACTACTCATCAGTTTTCTTGTATTTGCTCTGTCCATGTTCTCCCTCCTCTATCTACATTTATCGTACTCTTTTTTTAGTGATTTGGATAATATTGTATTATAATAAAAAGTGATAAGGAATCTTTATGGGGGTCTGTCGATGAAGGTCAATGACTATCAGCTTTTACTCGATTTAAATCAATGTAGAACCATCCGAAAAACGGCAAAATCTATTTTAATCTCCCAACCTGCGATTACACAGCGTTTGAAATACATAGAAGAACACCTGGGCGGGCAAATCTTCCTCCGTACCCCGAAAGGATTGCTTCCAACGCCTTTCGGGGAAGTTGTCCTTGCTCATGCCAAGCATGTGCTGCATCAAGAGGATGTGTTGAAAGAAAAATTGGCACAAGTGGAAGGGAAAGTAGCCGGTACGCTTTCACTCGGAGCTTCTTCCTTATACAGCCAGCATTTTCTTCCTGAGGTCTTACAATCTTTCACACATGCATTCCCTGATGTAACGATCGATCTCGTCACAGGAGTAAGTGAAGAAATACGACAAGCTGCCTCCTCTTTTCATATTGCCATTGTAAGAGGGGAACCAATCGAAGACTACGGATCCTTCCATCTATTGAGTGATCCTCTTTTTCTCTTAGATACCGTATCTATGGGAAAAGGGGAGAGGCCACTGATTGAATTCAAGAGTGATCCAGGTTTTCAGAAGCTCATTGAAACTTGGATGGCAAGGGATCCCGGAATGTTGGTCAAACGTTCAATCAAGGTTGATCATTTTGAAACAGCCAAACAAATGATGAAGCGTGGGCTCGGAATGACGGTACTCCCTGAAAGCATCATCAAAGATGAAAAGGACGCCTACAGTTGTGTGCCATTAGAGATGGAGGGGCAAGCGATCGTCAGGGAAACTTGGGCATGTGTGAAGCCGGGAGGCAGAGCGTTGCCCCAGGTTGAAGCGTTCCTTGAACACATTCGAAACGAGGTGAGTGAATGAATAAGAGAGAAAAGCAATTGGTCGAGGTAATCGATGAGTGGACCCCTTATGTCCGTCCGCTTTTCGACGCTCCCCCCTCGTCTGGCATCGAGTATTGGGTTGGTGCTGGTGTGATCACTCAAAGTGTATGGAACCACCAATTTGGTTATTCCGCAGACTATGGCATTGGGGATGCAGATATCCTTTATTTTGACGCTTCCGGGACGCTGGAGGAAGAAAAGAATCTCGAAGAACAATGGAATGATGATTTTGTGGACCTGCCTTTTTCTATTGATGTAACGAACGAGGCCCTTGTTCATCTGTGGTATGAGAAAAAGTTCAATCAGACGATCAAGCCGTATACATCTGTCCAAGATGCCATTGATACGTGGCCGACGACCGCTTCCTCTGTCGGGGTTAAGCGAAGGAAAAACGGTGACTATAAAGTTTATGCTCCTTTCGGTTTAGAGGATCTTTTTCAAGGAATCATCCGTCCGAATAAACGTTTAATACCAGAAGAAGTTTATTGGAATAAGGCTGAGAAATGGAAAAAGCGCTGGCCGGAGCTTACAATTCTATCATGGTAAAAGGGTGGTACTTGCATGATGGGTAGAATTCATTTTATTATTAAAGTAATTCGTTCCAATCTTGAAGGGGATGTTCTACCGTGTCTGAAGAGCTCATGTTTGCTAGATTAGAAGAGATCCAACAAAATGAATTTATAAAAGCGGCCATTGATCATGTCGGTGCTGGAGTGGTTATAACGGATCCAGAGCAAGAGGATAACCCGATGATTTATTGCAATCAGGGGTTTTTGGATCTCACTGGTTATGAACGACGGGAGATTCTAGGACGTAACTGTCGTTTCCTGCAAGGGGATGAAACAAACCCGAACCATGTGGAACGGCTTCGTGAAGGTCTTTCCAAACAAACGCCTGTGCAAGTAGAAATAAGAAACTATCGTAAGGACGGTACGATGTTCTGGAATGAACTACATATTTTTCCGGTGTACATCGAGCAGATGGATCAGATGTATTTCGTTGGCGTGCAAAAAGATGTGACAAAGCGTCGGGAACAGGAAGAACTGATTGCGCATTATTTATCAGAAGTAAAAAGATTATCGACGCCGATTGTGCCCGTACAGGATAACATCTCTGTGCTCCCGCTTGTCGGGACCATTGATGATGACAGGCTTCAGCAAATGCTGGAAG
The DNA here is from genome assembly GCF_003386945.1 of Halobacillus trueperi. Lineage (NCBI taxonomy): Bacteria > Bacillati > Bacillota > Bacilli > Caryophanales > Bacillaceae > Halobacillus > Halobacillus trueperi. The sequence goes on from NZ_QUAE01000032.1 coordinate 10,400, forward strand.
CGGTCAGTCACCATGTAAAAGAAACGAAAGAGGATTACTTGATCCTGGACATGTCTGCTGTGCATTCTTATAACGAAGCGGTTCATATGGGCATTTATCAGATGAATCAGCTTCTTGATTTAATGGGAACAAAACTCGTTATCACAGGAATTAAACCAACATTTGCCATTCAAAGTGCCCCTTACGCAGATTTTAGTGAACTGTCCCTTCAGACATACGCTACAGTGAAACAAGCCTTGAAAGTATTAAGGGAACAATATTAAAAGAAAAGTAAAAGCAGCGCGGCCAATGAATAAATGGCCGCGCTGCTTTTTTGTTTGAGCAGTGAAAAGGGTCTTCCAATATCTGTATGACCTGGTCAGGTACTAAGCGCTCTTTTCGTGTAATAAGTGAACTTCTTTAGTCGTGCGTTTCGGGAGCATGTGGAATACGATGTTGAGTACGATGGCTGTTATGCTTCCTGCGACGATGCCGTTACTAGTAAGGATTTGTATGCTTTCGGGCAGTTTGGCAAACAATTCAGGCACAACCGTGACACCTAAACCCATGCCCACAGAACAAGCGACAATCATGGAGTTTTCATGTGATTCGGTCATGACACGGCTGAGCATTTTAATGCCTTGAGAGATGACCATTCCAAACATCGCGATCATTGCACCACCTAACACCGCAGTAGGGATGATGGTCGTAAAGGCAGCAATTTTCGGGATGAAGCCCAGGGCAATTAACATGCTGCCCATAACGAAAATAACGCGCCGGGATTTTACTCCTGTCATATGCATGAGACCGACATTTTGAGAAAAAGCGGTGTAAGGAAAAGCGTTGAACACACCTCCGAATAGAATCGCTATTCCTTCTGCACGATAACCACTGGCTAGATCTTTTTCATTCAATTTCTTCTCTGTCATTTCACTTAATGCGAAGTAAACGCCAGTAGATTCAACGAGAGACACCATGGCCACTAAAATCATTGTCAAAATAGCAGACCAATGAAAGCTCGGTGTCCCAAAGTAGAAAGGTTCGATCATATGGAAGACAGCAGATTCATGGACAGCTGAGAAATCGACCATCCCAAAGAGAGCAGCAACAATGGTGCCTCCTAAAATACCGATCAGAATGGCGATGGAGCGCATGAATCCTTTTGTGAAACGATATAGAAGGATGATGAATAAAAGCGTTCCAAAGGAAAGAGCAAGATTGGCAGGTGAACCAAAATCTTCAGCCCCTTGGCCACCACCCATGTTATTAATCGCAACAGGAATTAATGTAATTCCGATAATCGTTACAACGGTCCCAGTAACGACAGGTGGAAAGAATCGGACAAGTTTCCCGAAGAAGCGGCTGATCAGGATGACGAACAATCCGGAAACGAGAATAGAACCGTAAATCGCCGAAACCCCATACTGACCTCCGATGGCGATCATCGGACCGACAGCGGTAAACGTACAGCCAAGGACGACAGGAAGACCGATACCGAAATAACGGTTGCGGACGACTTGCAAAATGGTAGCCACCCCGCACATTAATATATCAATGGCGACAAGGTAAGTGAGTTGTTCTGAATTCAGACCAAGGGCTCCACCGACAATCAATGGAACGAGAATCGCTCCTGCATACATCGCCAACAAATGTTGAATGGCTAAAGCAGTTGTTTTCATGAGGATACCTCCTGTGTTTCAAACGTAATCGTACTGTCCTCAAGTGATGAAAGGGTAGCAAGGGATTCTACTTTTATTCCTTGGCGTCGTAAAAGGCGGCCCCCATCTTGAAACCCTTTCTCTATAACGATCGCCACACCGGCGATGGATGCTCCTGATTGTTCTATAAGGTCAATCAGCCCTTTCGCAGCCTGACCATTCGCTAGAAAATCATCAAGGATCAAGACATGATCATCTTCAGTCATGAAGTCTTTCGATATGGAGATTTCATTTGTTTCTTGCTTCGTAAATGAATGCACCTTTGATGTGTAAAGGTGGTCTTTCATGGTCAATGATTTTTTCTTCCTTGCAAAAATTGCAGGAACACCTAGGCTGAGTGCTGTCATTTGAGCGGGTGCGATACCTGAGGACTCTAATGTCAGCACCTTCGTAATCCCCAACTCTTTAAAACGGCTCGCAAACTCTTCTCCAATTTCTTTCATGAGTACAGGGTCTATTTGATGATTCAAAAACGCATCGACTTTAATGACGGACGGAGATAAAACTTTCCCCTCTTCAACGATTTTCTTTTTCAAGCGATCCATATCCAACACACCTTTCTAGGTTAAGTATTTTTGTAAGCTCAATTACTGCTGTTCAATAAAAGCTCCCTTTTCTGGAAGACTCAGTTTCAAGATAACCGGGGTTCGTTTGCCGTATTTGGAGTCAAGGGTAGTTGGGAAGCTACTCGCTTTCCTGTGGGGGAGCGCCGAGCTTCCTCAGGCTATCGCCTTGCGGGATCTCGCCTATCTCCTTCTCCCACGGGAGTCTCGCAGCTTCCCAACTACCCCATTTCGATATTAAGGAGAAACGAACCCTTATACCAAGAGGGACGTTTTCCACACCATTCATAAGGCGACACAAAGCGCTTTATATCAAGCTTTCACGCTAGGAATGCCACTGGGGCATAGTTTTATATTATTCATTTCGCTTGAGCATACAAGCAGACTTCCTGAGAAATGGTTTCGAGATACTCACATGGCTAAAGGGCGGAGGGGAATGGCGAGACTCCTGCGGGAAAAAAGTGCTTGGTGAGACCCCGCAGGACGCAGTCCGAGGAGGCTCACCGCGCTCCCGCGGAAAGCGAGTCATTCCCCGCAGCCCCCATCCACTCAACAAAAGTCTCGAAACTGAGTCTTCCACAATCCTGCCATTTAGTTGAACAATTAGAGCTCAGGGAACGTTAGAAACAAAAAAGCACGAAAAGCTTGTTTCCTCTATGGAAAGCAAGTCTTTTCGTGCTGGACGAAGACAAAAACAATGAAACCGTGGACAGGAAAGTCCCGGTGTCTTGTACTGCTTTTCATAGTCGGTTCATTTACGGTAAACCGGTAGAAACTTGCAGGCCATATCCCCGCGATTATATGAAAACTTATATTCGAATGATATGGATAGTATATCAGTTTATTGTTCGTAATCAACCCCTTTTTAAGAATTTATCGATCTATATTCGATGTTTTGTTCGTGTTGACAGGGATGGATGTTTAGGAGATAGTGGATGGGAAGAGAGTTTCTCTTTTCCATAGAAAAAATGATCGCCTTATGGTGGCTTCGTCATAGAAGCTGAAAAGGGAAGTTTGGTGAAAAGCCAACGCGGTCCCGCCACTGTAATGGGGAGGTGCATAGATGACCCACTGTTTCATAAATGGGAAGGGCTGTGTGCTGATGAACCTGAGCCAGGAGACCTGCCATAAGGAAGAACATGATTTCCTACGGGAGATAGGAGGATGTTACGTGTATTGGATCTATCAAGAGCTTTTTTCGGTTCCATGAATCAAAGGGAGAATCTTATTTGTATTTCTCCCTTCGCGGGCTAATCATTTTCAAAGAGGAGGAACCCATTCATGGAACCTTTACCTGTCCATTATTCTAGAATGACGCAAACAAGATTAGTGCTCCCACCAGATACAAATCACCTGGACACCATTTTCGGAGGGAAAGTTCTCTCTTATATCGACGAAATTGCGGCACTGACCGCCATGAAGCATTCAAACTGTGTTGTTGTTACTGCTTCGATAGACTCGGTGGATTTTTTATCTTCTGCTAAGGTAGGGGACGCATTGACGTTAGAAGCTTGTGTGACGAGCACAGGGCGGACATCCATGGAAGTCTATGTAAAAGTCTTTGCTGATGACTTACTGCAAGGGCGAAAAGTGATGACGACAGAATCATTTTTAACGATGGTCGCAGTAGATGCTGAAGGGAAACCGACACCGGTCCCGCCCATCTTCCCTGAGACAGAGGAAGACAAAAGATTGTTTGAAACGGCTCCATCCAGGAGGGAACATCGAAAAAGTAGACCGGCGCTTAGATGACAGATACTTAATGTTTTAAAAACGAGTAATCAAATCCACAGACCCCATACTTTAGGTGATGTCTTATAATAGTTGTGTGGACTTCTTCCATTCAAAAAAAGCAGCCCCTTCTAAAAGAAGCGGGCTGCTTTTATGTTCGTTTTAATGGCAAAGTACAGCATCGGAACGACCCTCCGGATTTGATGATTTCTGAAAGGTCGACAGGAATCACATGAAACCCATATTTCTCTAACTGTGTATTTAGTCGCTCGTTTTGAGGGAGGCTGATCACTTTACGGTTTCCAATGGAAAGAACGTTCGGTCCCATGGTAAACTGTTCCTTCTCGGTGACTTCAATCACCTTGTAACGTGCGGTGATGGCTTCCATGCTGTTTTTTGTAAAAGCAGGAGGATAAAGGATGACAGTAGATTCATCGATCATGTTGAATACGCAGTCCAAATGAAGGATATCCCCTCTCAAAGAAACAGGTACAACCTGATGATCAGGAAGACGCGATTGGAGCTCACGGATCGCTTGACGGGACGTCCTTTTAGTTTCTCCGACCCACACCGTGGCCCCGTCTAACACAATATCTCCGCCTTCAATCGATGAAGGAAGTTTCTCTTCTACCTCGATGTTATTTCTTCTCGCCCATCTTCGCAGGACATCCGTTTCCTGTTTACGAACCTTTTCACTCATAGAGCCGATGAACAGTTGATGATCAATCGTAAATCCGATATCTCTTGTAAACACCTGTTCATGAAGGTCCGGCTGACTTGGGAGTTGTATGACTTCAATTTGATGATCCTCTAAAATCGCCACGAAATGCTCATGTTGCTGAAGAGCTGTTTTGACATTTATGTTTTGGTTTTTGTAATGTTTTTGAGTTTCGTTGATGATATCAGTGATTTTCATATAAGAGGGTTTGGCGACTACGACTTTTTTCAGCGGCGAATATTCGGTGTCACAATGAATACTGTTTTCCGAAGCTATTCCAACCATGATAGATCCTCCTTTTATTCATATCCCTTTTCTTCCCCTGGGGACAGCGAATAAAACAATAAAATATGTAATGTAAAGCAACCTTTACGCAAAGGTTGCTTTACATTACACTGGAAGTAATTGGAGGGGTGGTATGAGAAACCGGCTTATGGAGTATAGAAAAAAACATGGTTTGTCACAGGACAAATTAGCAGAAAAATTGCAGGTATCACGGCAGACGATAATATCGATTGAAAAAAACAGATATTCCCCTTCCTTGCCGCTTGCGTTTGAAATTGCGCGCGTATTTGGTGTACGAATTGAAGATCTATTTATTTATGAATCAAAGAAGGGGGAATGAGGATGGATTACACTTCTAACGCTTTTAAAGTCATCGGTGTATTCTTCTTTCTAATAGGAGTTTTCTTAATTGTTGTGGGGACGATGGGTGGTGAATGGCCGTCTATGATTTGGACCATGGTTTCTTTAGGAGTTTTATCTTTCAGCATGAGCTACTTATACCCTCAGTTTAAACAGAAGGATGAACGCATGAAATGGATCAGGCATAAGGCTGTGTTTTACTCTTTCTTCATTATGATGGGGGTAATGGGGATCTTCCACCTTATGATTTCGTTGCAAGTGGTCGTGCTCAGCGCTGTTGATTTACTCAGTGTCCTATTAGCGTTAAACATTGTGACGGTATTTTTAACGATGGTCATCTTAGCAAGGCGATACTGAAAAAAGGAGTGACTCAATGGACGCTCATGTTTCTTATCAGTTTTGCATTCGTTTATTTGTCTATTAAGAAAGATCGTAAAAGTCGCTCATTAACAAAAAGGAATGGTAAAGCTGATAATTTAATAGCGGCCGTTTTCTAGTTTCCATGGTCTTTGTCTATGTGAACAGATGATCCGTATTTCGACATTTCCCGGGAAATGTCGTGGGAATTATTTGTTAAGCGGGCCCACTGGACAAAAAGTTACATGCGAAAAGACATTTGCTGATACAGAATGATTTTTTGTACATAGGGTATGTTGTAAGGGAGTGAATCAGACAAGCATGGCGTTGGCTTCATCCCGAGTTGTCAGGTATGATTTGATTATAATAAAAAATCGGGAGTGGTTGGTTTGGCAGGTGTATGGAAACGTTGGATAAAAAACGTTCGACAGCAGGAATTGTTTGAAAAGGCGGATCGGATCGCGGAAGAGGCGCGCAAACATATTACAGAAACGGATCGTGAAGCATCTTTTTCTTATGAGACGCTGAAAGTCATTAAAGATGAGAAATACCCGTCGATGTCTTTACCAGAATCTGAAGGTGGAGAAGGATTATCTTTATACGAATTCTTACTGATGCAGGAGAAAATTGCAGAAGGTGATGGTGCTGTTGCTTTGTCGATCGGATGGCACATGGGGATCATGATGGAGCTTTCTCAAGAACAATTATGGGACAAAAAGGCGTATGATCGGCTTGTGAATGAAGTGGTTTCAGAACAAAAAGTGGTAAACAGAGCGGCGACAGAACCGGCAACCGGAAGTCCGACGCGGGGAGGAATACCGGAAACCATAGCGGTTCGTCGTGGAGATGAATACATTTTGAACGGAAGGAAATCGTTCACATCCATGGCAGAGCATTTAGATTATTACATTGTGTCTGCTTATGTAGAAGACAAGGATGCGGTTGGCTGGTTTTTAATTGACCGACATCAGCCAGGGATATCGGTTGATAAAACTTGGGATACGCTTGGAATGAGAGGGACAGCGAGTGATGACCTTGTGATGGACGATGTCGAGCTTCAGGAATCCGATCTTGTAGAACTGAAAAATGGGAGCAAACCTTCGCCAAAGGGATGGCTGCTGCACATTCCTGCCTGTTATTTAGGAATTGCCGTAGCCGCTCGAAACGATGCGATTGCTTTTGCAAAAGACTTTCAACCGAATAGTCTTGATAGCCCGATTTCTGAAGTGGCGCACATTCAAGATAAGATTGGGGAAATGGAGTGGAAACTGCTTCAAGCCCATTCTTTCTTATATTCAATTGCGAGAAAATGGGATGAAGAGCCAGAACAACGGGATCATATGGGAGCAGAACTTGCTTCTGTAAAGCTGGCGGTGACGAACACGGCTAATGAAGTTGTCGATCTAGCCATGCGGATTGCAGGGGGCCGTGGGTTATCCAAAACCTATGCCTTTGAAAAATATTACCGTGATGTACGGGCTGGATTGCATAATCCACCGATGGATGATGCGGTTGTGTCGATGCTTGCTAAGCAAGCTATTACCGAAGACGATTAAAAAACCAGAGCTTAAGTAGCTCTGGTTTTTGTCTATGATTAATCAGCGAGTAAGTCTGCAAGTGCTTTGGCATATGGAGGCAGGTCAGGCGGACGACGGGCAGAAACAATGTGTTCATCTTGGACGACCGCTTCGTCGAACCATTCTGCACCAGCATTCATCATGTCATCTTTTATTCCCGGGGTACTTGTGACTTTTCGTCCTTTCAGGATGTTGGCAGAAATAAGCACCCAGCCTGCATGACAAATTTGACCGATCGGTTTGCGTTCATTGTCCATGTGCTGGACCATTTCAATGACTTTATCATAACGTCGGAGCTTATCGGGAGACCATCCCCCTGGTACAAGAATTCCATCGTAATCAGCTGGATTGATGTCCTCGAATGCATAATCAGCCGTTGCAGGAACTCCATATTTCCCTGGATGTTCTTCGCCTGCTTTTTCACCCACAAGGTGGACGGTAGCTCCTTCCTCTTGGAGGCGAAGCACCGGATACCATAGTTCAAGATCTTCAAAATCTTTACTGACCAATTGGATGACTTTCTTTCCTTCTAATCGCATATACACCCTCCTTGTCCTTTTCACTATCCCCATTTTATCAGATGGTTACACCTCTTTCGAATCTTTGGAAACGACGAGCACCCACCAAATAAGCAAAGGTTGGAAGAGGAGACGTATCCATAAAGCGGTCTGATTGGTTTCTTCGCTCCAAGGAGCTGGTATGCCATAAATGGCAGCATAAAAATTAGCAGGCCAGACGATGAATAGAAAAGCAGCCGTAGCGAACCCAGCCGCTCTCCGCGTTTGCGGGAAAACAAGCAGAAGGGCAAGGAGCCACTCCGTAATTCCTGTAACATATACGATAATTAATTTAAGCGGTACCCAGGAAGGCAGCATTTGGGCAAATCCATGATCATACATGAAGTGGGTGATTCCTGCGTAAAACAGAGCGGTAGCAAATACATAAAGGCCGATTTGGCGTGCAATCTTCATAACAACGTCCATCCTTTCTTTCGTTTATCCATCCTATAAAATAGTTGCGTAAAAGCTCCCGATTGTGGAAGGCTCAGTTCTAGATGTTTTCGGGGTTCGTTGCCGTGTTGGACGTCAGGGGTGGTTGGGAAGCAACTCGCTTTCCTGTGGGGGAGCGCCGAGGAGGCTCAACGCGCCCCCGCGGAAAGCGAGTCATTCCCCGCAGCCCCAATCCACTTAACAAAAGTCTCTAAATCGATTCTTCAACAATCCTGCCAATTATTGAATAACTTTTTATGAAAGTTCACTCAGAGCTGTAAAAAAGAAATGTGTGCTGAGTTTGAAACTTTTTCTCCCTCTCGTACGTCTATTATGACAACCCGCGCATCTATTTGTCGGGTATAATAGATGGGAGGTTCCGCATAACGTAAGTGGGGATCTACCATTTTTACAAGGGGTCGAGAACATGAAAACACGTGTCAGTCTATGGATGTTGATCGTCGTTTTGTTTACAGCGTTCGCTTTGCCTTCGAGCATTTCCGCTTCGACAGGGGATCAGGGCATCAATGAAAAGTTGGGTCTGCCGATTGTCGTTTATGGAGAAGCCTTGTCTGAAGCACAGAAAGCTGAAGTGTCTGAGCTGCTTGAAGTTAACCAGCATGACCAGGTCGATGAGTTTACTGTCAATGGCCAGGATCTTGCCAATTATATCGGGGGAAACCCGAATTCGAATATGTACTCATCTGTCAAAATCATTCACAAGGATAATGCAGAAGGATTGAATATTGAAATCGTAACACCTGATAACATAACACAGGTGACGAAAGAAATGTATACAAATGCTTTGCTTACCGCCGGTGTGGAGAATGCGGATGTGCTGGTGGCTTCCTCTGTCAAAGTCAGTGGCCACTCTGCGCTTACAGGTATCTATAAAGCATACGATGCTAAAGGTGTGAAGCTTGATGAAGAACGGATGAAAGTCGCGAGTGATGAGCTTGATATTGCAACAGATATCGCTGAAAAGGAAGGTGTCGATCGGGACAAAATCAGTGAACTTCTGACCGAAATCAAGAAGCAGATTGCTGAGCAGGACCCAGCGACACGGGAAGAAGTGGAGCAGATCGTCCAAGATCAACTGCAATCTTTGAATATTGAACTGAGTGAAGAAGACCGTCAGCGATTGATCGATTTGTTTGAGCAAATGCGCAATTTGAATATCAACTTCGATCAGGTTCAAAACCAGTTGGAAGATCTGACAGGAAGTATCCAGGATTTAATTAATGACGATGGATTTTGGAACAGCTTGCGGAATGCCGTGCAGGACTTCTTCAAATCTTTGAGTAACTTCATCAACTCACTATTAAACTAGTAAAAGTTTTAATAATTTTAATAATTATCACCAAACCAGGTCATCCATCATGGATGATCTGGTTTAGTTTTTTCTTTTTAAAAAAACTCCCGCTCCTTTGGTGGAGGGGAGATTCTTTTAGTTAGTGATGGTTTTCGTGTCTTCCACAATTTGTTCAAATGGAACTTCTGTATCCCCTTTATATTTCTTCACAACGAGTCCTTCCTCATTGATCAGGTAAAAGGCCGTTCCATGAATGACCTGGTCGTTCCCTTCCGTTTTTACAGCAGAAGTTTTGAAGCTCTCTTGAGCGAACTTAGCAATTTCTTCCTGCGTGTATTCGGTAATGAACGACCAGTTGCTATGATCAACCCCGTATTTCTTACCAAACTCTTTTAATACTTCAGGAGAGTCTACCGTCGGATCTACACTGAAGGATACAATTTCAGCATCGACACCTTCTTCTTTTAACTGCTCTTGAATTTTCACCATATTACGGGTCATGGGCGGACAGACCGTATTGCAGTTGGTAAAGATGAAGTTCGCAAGCCAAACTTTTCCTTCCATATCATCGGTGGAAAAGCTTTCTCCCTCTTGTGTTGTTCCTTCAAAAGACTGGACTTCCCAATCCAGCGTATTCTCAAGTTCATTCGATCCGCAAGCAGCTAAAAAGACGACAATTCCTGCGAATAGGCTAAGTAATAGAAAACGTTTCATTTTGTTTCCCCTTCCGGACATTATGATACAGGTCTAGTTTACGCCTGCATGAGAGTAAGGTCAATCGAACCTTAATATATTCGGTAAATGGACATATTTTCAGTCCCTATGGGAATGCTAAGGTTCCATGAATATCGTTAGGGGATGAAGAGCCATGCCTTATTTTATAGAAAAATCCGGGGCGAAATTATTTTATGAAGATCGAGGAAATGGGGAAGCAATTGTTTTTATCCATCCTCCAGGTATGGGGAGGAAAGTATTTAAAATGCAACACTCCCTCGCAAGGGAGTTTCGTGTCATTTTTCCAGATCTCAGTGGAAATGGGGATTCTGAAGTGATTTCTCATGCGCCTGATGTATCCATGTACGCAAGGGAGGTCGTCCAGCTTATTGATCATTTGAACCTCGACCAAATCGTGGTCGTCGGCTATTCGTGCGGAGGGATGATTGCCCAGGAATTCGCACTTACCTTTCCTGAACGGACGAAAGCGGTCATTCTTGCGGGAGGTTTCCCGAAGGTGGCCACAGGTGGACTGCGGTTTGAGTTTTTAGGAGGGATGTACTGGGTGGATAAAAGTCCAGAGACGCTTGCCAAATTACTCAGCCATTCCCATTTCAAAGATGCCGAAATCAAACGTGAATTGAATGAACATATGGCGAAGTCCGATCCGGAATGTTGGTACACCTATTACAATCGTGCCTTGTCTTTTGATTGCAGAGGTCGGTTAGACAAGCTTACTCAACCTCTGTTACTCGTGTACGGCAATAAGGAGTTTTGGATTAATGAACACTCCAAATACTACAGTGTTTGTTCAAAGGCGAAGATGGAAGTGATCGAGCATGCTTATCACCAGACGCCGGCCACACACTATGATCGTTTCAATGATGCATTAACTCGTTTTGTTCATGAAGAAATATAAAAAGCAGAGGAGCGGCAATCCTCTGCTTTTTCCTAATTGTTCAAGTCGAAGGTATGGCCCAATTTGTGAGCGTTAACCATCTTATTCACAGTAACGGTGATTTCCTTTGCGTTTCTTAGTGCAGGAGACTGGAAGTGGATGTCTCCTCGATTATCGTGCCCCCAAATATTAGCCTCTGTGGTTTCGCCTTCATTCGTAACGACTTCTACAAATTTCTCCCGTTCTTCCTGGAGGCTGTTCATCGGGGCGAGTTGAGCCCCGACCAATTTTTCTTCTTGATCCGCTTCATGGGGTTCATACTTGAGTTGAAGATTCATATTGGTTCCGGAAAATGAATCGACCTGCTCAAGGATGATATCTGTGTTGTAAGCTTCTCCCACTTTTTCATTCAACACGACAGATTCGTTTGAATGATCTTTAAACTGAGTCATATCGACGGTAAACGAATAAGGTGTATCATCATGGATGTGAAGAGAACCAAGTTCAAGGCTCACGGCTTCTGTAAGTGGTTCTGATGGCGGCTGGAACCAGGCCTCATACACATTTTCTTCTTCTGTCTCGTTTAGATAAAGCCTGACAGGGTGTTCGGATCCTTCCTCCGTTTTTATTAAAGCATGCACGGACTGACCGATTTCTTTCCCTTCTGCCTTTATCTTCATTTTCACGTAGCTTGAGGCAACGCCGATATTGACGGATGTCGGTTCCACTGTGACCAGGTCATCTGTGTACACCTCGTCTGTTCTATAACTTTGAAGCACATGTCCATCTTTGTCATGGAAATAACGGATAGGCATTCCTTTAGTTTCGATCGTACGGTGATCGATCCGCAGACTAAAGGAAGTTAAAAACTCTTGATCATAATCCCTTATATCATGGGGGTCAAAATTATACCCCCATTTCTCCGTAATGGGAGGGAGCTGGATGAGACCGTACACTCGATTTTCAAACACAACCGTATCCCTGGGGTGGAGGGGTTGCGAATGCTGCTGAAAGGATTGTTGGTCGCTCCCATTCATGGACTTGATGTTTATACTTTCTACAGATGGCGGCTGAACGAGGTACTTGGTTTCTTCATCATCGCTATCTTTTCTCGTTAAGGCAGAAAGGTCGATGCTGTACAAAACATGGATGGTGGTCCCGCTGTGCCACACCTCGTTGATCTGCATTCGTCCATCTTTATCAGGAATTGGAGTAGACTCCTGCGGCCGGACGGTTAATCCCTTTTCCCGCGCTAATGATAAACCGTGAATACGTTCTTCATAAAAATCATTCACCTGTTCAAATGTATCGACTTCACGCCACTGAAGAGGGAATTCCTCCAAATCCACCGCTTTGGCTTTTCGCATTGGTTTAGAATCTGTACTCACAGCCAATTTTTCCTCACTGCTGTCCGTGAAAAAATAGGCCCCTATAGCAAAAAACATCAAAGAAACCACAATTAAAATCCACTTGCTCTTATTGGTGCCTCTCTTCATATGTAAATAACCCTTTCTTTTGGTTTGTTTCTAAACTCTTCATTAAATCTCTATCCTGTTTCGCATAAGCTCCCGATTGTGGAACACTCAGTTTCGAGACTTTTGTTGAGTGGATGGGGCTGCGGGGAATAGCTCGCTTTCCGCGGGAGCGCGGTGAGCCTCCTCAAGCTTCGCTCTGCGGGGTCTCACCATGCACTTTTTTCCCGCAGGAGTCTCGCCATTCCCCTCCGCCCCTTTGCCATTTAAGTAT
>NZ_QUAE01000033.1:0-22780 GCF_003386945.1 Halobacillus trueperi
ACGGTAAAGGGGCGGAGGAGAATGGGGAGACTCCTGTGGGAAAAAAGTGCATGGTGAGACCCCGCAGGACGCAGTCCGAGGAGGCTCACCGCGCTCCCACGGAAAGCGACTCATTCCCCGCAGCCCCCATCCACTCAACAAAAGTCTCGAAATCAAGTCTTACACAATCCTGCCAGATTGTTTAATAATAGTCTCTAGGAAGCGCTTATTTGGGTGTTTCTTTTTTGGATGTATAGCATACGGATGAGGAGGGTGATGGCTCCTGCGGTCAGGCCGATCGTTAAGCTTAACCAGTATCCGTAAGGCCCGAGGGCCGTATAGTTCGCAAGCCAGTACCCACTCGGCAAGCCTATGCCCCAGTAAGAAATGAATGCCATGACAAGCGTAATGTTCACATCTTTATAGCCGCGGAGAATACCCTGGAGAGGTGCTCCGAATCCATCAGACAGTTGAAAGAAGATGGCATAGATAATGAAATTCTTAGTCAATTCAATCACTCTGTCATCTGTACTGTAGAGTCTTGCAATCGTATCATCAAACAAAAATAAAATCAGACCTGCAAAAACACTCATCATTACAGCCGAAGCAATTCCTAAATAAGAATACGTTCTAGCTTGCTTGTGTCTTTCTGCCCCGACTTCGAATCCAACGGCAATTGTAAGCGCGAAGGCGATACTCAAAGGAACCATATAGAGAAGAGAGGCGAAATTGATGGCTGCCTGGTGAGCGGCAATTGTATTCGTGTCGTAAGCCGTCATGAAAAAAGTGACGGCGGCGAAAATACTTGTTTCAAAAAAGATAGCAAAACCGATGGGAATGCCGATTTTCAATTGTGCCCACCACTCTTTCCATTCAGGCGAAATCCATGATTGGAAAATGTGATAGGTTCTTAGTGGGCGGAGTTTGTGAATGATGGTAACAATAATAACTAATGATACCCAATAGGTAAGAGCAGAAGCTACTCCTGCTCCGATTCCTCCGAGTTCGGGGGCACCCAATCGACCGAAAATGAACATATAATTAAAAAGAACATTGATAGGCAGTGTCATCAGTATGACAGCCATTGAAACTTTGGTTTGCCCCAGAGCATCAACAAATGACCGAAGGATGTTGAAAACAAACAAAGGGACGATTCCTATTCCCAGTGTCACTAAGTAATATTTCGCTACATGCCGGACATCGGGTGTGATGTCTAGTACAGACAAGATGGGATCCAATAAAAAGAATCCGATCGTTCCTATCCCACCGGCCAAAACGATGGATAAATAGATTCCTTGTTTGACGGAATAAGAAATTTCATTTTCTTTCTTTGCCCCTTTTAGTTGGGCAACAATTGGGGAAATAGCCATGAGGATACCATTCAATCCTGTAAATACAGGCATCCAAATACTTGACCCTATCGCTACTCCTGCCAGTTGATCAGGCCCGGACTGACCAGCCATAATGGTATCGAAAAAATTCATGAGGTACATTCCGATTTGTGTGATCAGGATAGGAATGAGGATGACGCAGAACAATTTTATTTTTTCTTTTAATGTCTTTGTTTCATACATAGGCCACACTCTTTTCTGGTACAATTCTCTTTAGAGGAATACGAGGATTATAGCATAGTAACACATCCAGACCTACTTAAGAAGCTCTCTGAAAGGACGTTGATTAACATATGAGTCAGAAACGGATTTTATTTACAGGTGGAGGAACAGCGGGACATGTCATTGTGAACCTTGCGCTGATTCCAGAATTCCAGAAACAAGGTTACACCGTCGATTACATCGGATCCTACAGTGGGATTGAAAGAAAATTGATCGAGCCTTTAGATGGAGTCACCTACCATGGCATCTCAACAGGAAAGCTGAGGAGATACATGTCGAAGGAAAACTTCAAGGATCCTTTCAAGGTGTTGAAAGGATTAGCTCAATCTCTTCGCATCATTCAGAAAAGGAAGCCTCAAGTTATTTTTTCAAAAGGGGGATTTGTCTCCGTACCGGTCGTCATGGCGGCGCGCTTGAGGAGCGTTCCAACTGTCATTCATGAATCGGATTATACGCCAGGTCTAGCCAATAAACTCTCCTTCCCGTTTGCGAAAAAAATCTTGGCCACTTTTCCAGAGACCATGAACCACCTGCCAGAAGGAAAAGGCGAATATATCGGGGCCGTTGTTCGGGAAGAGCTGTTTGAAGGAGACCGCTCTAAAGGCTTAGCCTTGTGTGAATTCCACAAACAGAAACCTGTAGTGATGGTGATGGGAGGTAGTACAGGGTCGAAAAGAATCAATGATGCGATTCGCGACAATTTAGATGAATTGCTTCAGGAAGTTCAGATCGTTCATATTTGTGGGCACGGGCACAAAGACACGTCCATTAACAAGCGTGGATATGCCCAGTTCGAATATGTTCAGGATGAGCTGAAGCATTTGTTTGCTGCCACAGACTATATCGTCTCGAGAGCAGGATCAAATGCGATCTTTGAATTCTTAGCTTTGAAAAAACCCATGCTTCTCATTCCTTTATCAAGAAAAGCGAGCCGTGGAGACCAAATTTTGAACGCAGACTCTTTTGTTAAACAGGGATACGCGCTAAAAAGAGAGGAAGAAGAACTCACAAATGAAACATTATTGAATGATCTCCGTCAACTGATTGACAATCGTGACCAAATTCTTGAATCCATGCAGAGATACCAAAGTGAACGGACAAAAGAAAAAGTAATGGAAATCATTCAAAGTCATGAAAGAAGGAAGTGAGATACCTTCCTTCCATTGAGGGAGGGATGGTTGCATCTATTTTCCATTTATATGAAAAAGTTAACACTTCCCCTTTTAAGTAATTTGGATAAAGGGAATAGGAAAGTGAACAAATCCATTTACTAAGAACGATGATTACACATCATCGACTTAGAAGAGGAGAGGCTGCATGATGAAGGCATCTATAGAAGCCAATATCAGACATCCAAGAGAACTGAGAGATGTCCGACGGAAATATTCACCATATCTGGCCGAATACTACGGGAACGACCAACTTCTTGTGGACGCATCCATTACCGAAGCTGTATGGAACGCATGGATCCATGGTCATCATGAGAGGACGGATTATCCCGTCTTATTAAAAATTCACTTTCTTCATTCACGATTGGTCGTCAGAGTCTATGATCATGGGGACGGTTTTGACTGGAGGCCTTATCAGGTGACAGGTGATGTGAAGCACTGGTTTCCAAGTGTGGAAGACTTGGAGGAGAGTGGACGTGGAATTACGTTAATGTTTAGAGTTATGGATATTTTGCGATATAATGAAAAGGGCAACGAGTGTTTGCTAATGAAAAAATATCTCAATCAGGAGTAGATTTCGTGAACACAAACATCTGTCAGTATTGTTTCAAAAAAATTCAGGACCGTGACGAGCTTGTCACAGCATCCAACTGGTTCCGAATACGTCCTTATCATTATCGTTGTTTCGAACTTTTAGAGCAGGATACGAAAACAATCGCAGGAGCCTGGACACCAATCAATGGAAGAGTAGGACTTGTGACTGTGTTTCTCATGCTTGTTCTGGCGATCGTTCTTCTCTTTACCAATCTTCTTGGGGGGATTGGGGATTTGGTAGGATTTCTGGCCCTATATCCTGTACTTTTGCGTATTCTTTCCTTCTTTATATTCGAGATGCATCTGCCGAAATATTTGGAAAACAAAAACAGACCCTAAGATGACTTTTCAATAGCAGTTTAGTTTAGGTGTACGCGCAAACAAGGCGCACACTTAAACTAAACTGCTTTTCATTTTATCTTCATTATATGGCAGGATTGTGGAAGACTCCATTTCGAGACTTTCTGGGGTTCGTTTGCCGTTAAGCGTTAGGGGTGGCTGGGAAGTAGCTTTCCTTTGGTGATTGAGGCAAGCCTGTTTCGCACTGCAGGGTCTCCCCAGCCAATCCATTCCCGCGGGAGTCTCGCAACTTCCCAACCACCCCATTTAAGAGATGAGATAAACGAACCCACCTACACGAATGGAGGGTCTTCCATAACCACTCCTTCCTAGTTGAGAAGCGCTCTATAGCAAGCTTTAGAATACAAATGACTAGCTTGTTTAAAAGGTTAATTCACTGACTTCCAATACGCTGGAAAGCTGCTTATTCTGGAAGTAGTTTCGAGATACTCTTTTGGTCAAGGGGCGGAGGGAAACGGTGAGACTCCTATGGGACGTGTGGGACAGGTGAGACCCCGGAAGGCGTAGCCTGAGGAGGCTCAGCGCCCGCCCCATGGAAAGCGAACTGTTTCCCGGAGCCCCTAAACTCCCACAAACATCTCGAAACTGAGTCTTCCACAATCGGGAGTTTAAATGAAATATTTCATTAAATGATTGCGCTTCCATCGTGGTTGTGGTATCTTATTTATTCGTTGCTTTGAAAAACTGCATGAAGGGCCAGCGCTCACGCGTCATTCCATTAGGGAGAAGTTCTGTGAACCTTACAGAACAAAAAGAAGGAGGAATGGCTCAAATGACGGAACGGCATCCGGAATTTGATAAAGAACTAGACCGGCTATCATTTACGAAAACTTACATGGACAGACTGATCACCTCACAGGAAACGGGTCAGGAATCACTGAAGAAACGCCAGGAAGACACCCTTGAGAACCTTAGCTTCAAGGACAGCAGTCTTAGATATCAAGAAATGCTTTCTCATGCGAATTTCATGAAAATGTCAAAAGACCAGCTGGAGAACCTCAAATATCTACGAAACAAACCATACTTTGCCCGCATCGATTTTCATCAAAAAGAAAAGCCCGATCGAGAAATTTTTTATATTGGTAAGACGTCATTATTTGACCGAGAAACTCAGTTTCCTATTATCTTGGATTGGCGCTCTCCTCTAGCAAATGTTTATTATGAAGGACGCTTGGGAGAAGTGAGTTATGAAGCTCTTGGAGAAAGATACGAAGGGGATGTTTCCTTAAAAAGACAGTACCAAATCGAAGATGGAGAACTGTTGGATTACCGGGATATCGACCTTACAACAAAGGATGAATTGCTTCAGGATTCGTTAGCTCAAAATGCAGAGAAGCGTTTAACTGAAATTGTATCGACGATTCAAGAAGAACAGAATAAAATCATTCGTGCAGACTTACGAAAGCCGATTATTGTGCAGGGGGCCGCGGGGAGCGGGAAAACAACGATAGCTCTTCATCGGATTTCTTATTTTCTGTACACGATGAAAGAAATTTTCCGTCCTGAAGAAATGCTTATTCTTGCGCCTAACCGCCTGTTTATTCAGTACATTTCTGAAGTCTTGCCGGAACTTGGGGTGGATCGAGCTAGACAAACGACATTCACCGATTTTGTTCAACAGGCTACGGGTATTCATCTGCCTGTCATCTCTCAGCATGAGGTGCTAATGAATGTGGTGGAAAAATCTTCGGATCACAGTTCTATTCATGGTGCACGACTAAAAGGATCGAAAGCATTCAAAGCAATCCTGGATGGCTATCTGCAAATATGGAAGAAATGCTACGAGGTAGAGAGTGATTTTAAGCTCGCAGGATTCAAGATTAAAAGTGCAAAAGCCATCAATCGTCTGTTTTTTGAGGAATACAGCTATTTTCCTTACGAGGTGCGCGTCCAAAAAATTAAAGCCGTATTGCAAAGTGAATTAAGAAGAAAAAAGAAACAAATATTGGACAAAATGGCGGCCAAATATGATGAAGCCTTGGATGATGCGCTTTATGGTATGAAGGATGCGGAGAAACGGAAAATCCGCGTCAGTTTTTTAATTACACGGAAAGAGGAAAGGCTGGATGAAATTAAGAAAGCAGCCCGGACAGCGGTTAATCGTTTTATGAAGAAATATCCGAAAGTGGTGGTATGGACCATCTATCAGCAGCTCTTTGAGGAGAAAATGTTTTCAAAGGTTCATGCTGAAGAATCTTATGAGTGGGAACAAATGAGAGAGAATACGAGAAATGTGCACGCAAACGGGAAGCTTTTTGCGGAGGATTTGGCTCCTCTTTTGTATTTGAAGACCTTTATCACAGGTCTTGATCCTGATGATCGTGCAAAGAAAGTGGTCATTGACGAAGCACAGGATTATAGCTTTATGGAAATTTTTAGCTTGAGGAAGGCTTTTCAAACGGATTTGTTCACCATTGTAGGAGACTTGGCTCAAGGGATCTATCATTACCGGGGATTAGATAATTGGGAAACACTTCAAAACGAAATTTTCCCAACAGCGAACTATCTCACGTTGCAAAAGACGTACCGGACGACAATTGAAATCATGAACTTAGCGAATGGTCTTCTAGACGATATGCCGGATGCACTTCCGAAAGCGGAGCCTGTCGTCCGACATGGGGATGTGCCTACTTTTCTTTATAGGGATGAGCTTCGGAAAGGGAACATCCATCAGCTGATCAACGTTTTAGTCAGAAAAGGGATGAACAACTTCGCTTTCGTTACGAAAACAAAACAAGAGGCGGAGCAGCTGGCTCGTGAACTTCCTTCCTTCGAAATTATGGAAGAGAATGCGGACATGTTAGGGGATCGTGTCATTCTCCCTGCATACCTTGCTAAGGGGCTGGAGTTTGATGTTGTTTTTCTCTTTTGTAATGAACATTCTTATGAGAAAAATGAACTGGATTTGAAAATGCTCTATGTAGCTATGACGAGACCTCTCCATCGTTTATATATGATTGGCAGGCAGCCTGATGACTTTCTCCTAACTGACAAGGATGGACTTTGGACTCATAAATGTTTCCAGGTCGAAGCGTAGGTAGCGGTTCATCTTCATAATAGAATTACACACAAAGACGGTCTTGGGGATTGTTTAAATGGATTTAACCCCTTGTGATGAAAAGGCGAACCTTTCTTCACAAGGGGTTTTTATCTTTATTCGGAAATGCCATAGCGGAGTAGTTTAAACGATACATCAAAATCAACTTGGAGACTTGGGATTTGTTCGCGCCAATTTTCTTTTGTGACCCGATTCGTTCTGTTTTGGGCGTTATATTTAGCTCCGAATCCGACCGGGTCGACTTGATGTTCGATTAGAATCTGCAAGGTTTCTTGAAGGTGTTCTTTTACTTCTTTTTCAACTTGTTTTTCCAAAGCTTCTACAGCTTCTTTATTTTTCAAATCGATCTCTTGGGTGATTTCCAACAAGCGCCCTTCCATCTTCAGTGTGAATGATTGATTTGTCGGATCTCCTTTAGAAGGATGGATGTAATGTTCTGTATTTAGTTCATGAATCGATACATGCAGGGCACCATCGCCTGGTTTGTCGATGCTTTCCTTCTTGTGATACTTCTTTAAAGCATCATCTGCCAGTTGGATTTGAAATTGCCCGTGCTCGAATTCTTGCTTCATCAACATAATGTAGAAAGTATTTTCATGGGATGTGGTGTGGACGTAGCGGTCATCCTGGAATAAACTGATTCCGTTGATCACTGCTTTATCCTCATCAAGGGTAAGGGATGGAAGGATGGGATCTCTACCGGCATCGTAATAGTCATGCAGGAAACTGGTCAGAACAGCATTGGGGATGGCTTCTTCGTTGATGCTTTTTTTAATCAGCTCCTGAATGTAATTTCCTGTGTTGGGACGATCTTCATCATTTCCTGATTTCAAGAGGTCTTCTGACGGGACCTCACTTGTAGCTAAAAAACCCATATCCGATATCGCCGCATCCCTTTGAAGGGTGTCCATATACTTCATCATTCCTCGTTTGGCCAGCTCGTTTTCAAATATTTCAAGTCTCACTTGACCGGATACAAGTTGATGACTGGTGAGCCGGCTTGTAGCAAACCGGATCCCTTTTGAGGTATCTGATTCCCCTGTAACGACCTGTGATGTGCTCGCTTCAGCCGTATCGAACTGGTACATGACGAGGGTGCCCCGTATCCGTTGGTCTTCAGTCAGATCATACCCGACAGCTGTAATAATTCCTAATGATTCGATATAAGACTTCGGTATACAACCTGCGAGTATGAAAACGATAATCAGAATGGAGGACCATTTCATGAAGCATTCCTCTTTTTCTTTAATTTTTTTAATAGAACCATCATGTAAATCAAAAATGGATAGACAAAAACAATCCAAAACCCGATTTGTCCTGTCCAGTTGGTCAGTTCGTTTAGGGCGACCCTTTTTTCAGCCGTTATCGAAGTGAAGAATAAAAGGAATGCCAATCCATATAATGTTGGTTTCTTAGGAGCATTGAACAGTCGCTTCAAGGAATGGACAATCATCCACCCGAATAAAACGATATTCGGTATGATGACCATCATCCATAACGCCACCGCAATAAAATCAAACCGTTCTAGAACGGAAAAACTAATGATTTTGAACAAGGATAATGTGGCCCATACGATGGCCTTCAACTGATCAGGACTGAAATATCCGATGGAAACAACGGTTACTAACAGGATGAGGAAAGTCGTAAAGAATACACCCGCATGTGCAGGCAACGCTGCTCTTTTTTTGTCTTGGATAAACGGATAAACAAAAAAGAGAATCTCAAGTCCAAGCACGGAAAAGGTGACTTTCTGCACGCCCTTTAGTAAATCAGGAGCCGGTGTCCGAAAGACTGGTAGGAAGTGTTCCCAGTCCATATAGGTAATCGGTTTATAGATCGTAAAGACAAGCCAGATGGTAAGGAAGAAAAAAATGACGCTCGTACCTACAACCACTCTGAAGCCGCCTAAGATACTATAAACCATAAGCGAGAGTAAAAAGAGAGCCATAAGCCAGATGGGCATCTCTGGAAAGACAAACACCTGAACAACTTCAATGTAATTCTTAATCACCGTCAAGAGAAGCAGGAAAATATAAAGGACGTACACAGTGCCCAACGTTTTCCCAATCCATACGCCAAACAAATCTTGTTGAATCCCAAGAATGTCCGCATTTTCATAAGACTTTAAAATTTGCAGCATGACGAAAACAATCAAATGAAGGTAAAGGCCCGCGATTAATACTGAAACCCAGGCATCCACACCTGCTTCGAGGACAAGAATCCTGGGCACCCCCATTAAACCAGCGCCGATTTGAGATGTGTGGATGATAAAGAAAAGATAGAACGATTGAACGGCACGATCAGGGTGGAAGGGAATATTCGTGTTCATAGACGGTCCACATCATTCCGTTCGGCCGCTTTTGATTCCCTGTATCTGGATCTATCTTTGGTCATGAGGGATTTTGACCGTTCCGCATTTTTTTGAAAAGGTACTCTGAATATTGATTCATTGAAGTCACCCCACTGCAATGGATAGATAGGGGACAAGTATGGACGACCCAATGATTTCTGCTTTAATAAATGTATGACTAGGAAAGACAGGGCAAAAACAATTCCTATGATCCCCCAGGCTCCTGCTAGAAGGATCATCGGAAAGCGGATGATCCTAATCGCTGTCCCCATTAAATAACTCGGGGCAGTAAAGGAAGCCAGTGCGCTGAGTGCGATGATAATGATGAGAATGTTGCTCGTAAATCCAGCTTCTACAGCAGCCTGACCGAGAACGATCCCTCCAACGATACCCATTGTCTGACCTACCTTGGTAGGTAATCGCGCCCCTGCTTCGCGAAGCAATTCAATTAACATTTCCAATAAAAGGGCTTCTAGAACGGGTGGGAAGGGGACGGTTGACCGCGATTGGCCTAACGATACAAGCAGGGTGCTTGGGATGATTTCATAGTGAAACGTCAGAGCAGCTACATACATCGGTGTCAAAACGATGGACAAAGCCATAGAAATGAAACGAAGCAACCTTATGAAACTCCCCATATTCCAGCGCATATACAAATCTTCCGTCGACTCAAAAAAACTGAAGAGGTTCATTGGACCAATCAACATGGTCGGGCTTTTATCAACCATAACCCCTACACGGCCTTTAACAATCGCTTGGCAAAAGCGGTCAGGCAATTCTGTGAATATCAATTGTGGGAAAACTGTACTGGAGGAGTCCTCGATCAATTGTCCAAGGACACTCGTGTCTTCTACTTCAGGGACTTTTAAATCACTAATCCGCTGCCTTATAGTATCCACATTTTCTGTATCGGCAAGAGATTTTAAATACACGATACGAATTTCCGACTTAATCCGCTCGCCGACAATCAATTTTTCCGTAACAAGATCTGATGTATCTAAACGCCACCGTATGACATTCAGGTTCGTCATGAGGGATTCAGTAAACGAAACCTGAGGGCCAAATACCAGCGACTCTGTTTCTGCTTGGTTTAAAGAACGGTGTTCTTGATTAGGCAGAGCGAAGAGCGTCGCTTCCTTTTCACCTTCAATATAAATGCATACACTTCCATGAATCATCTGCTCTATGATGGCATCCATTTTGTCCTCTTGTTTTGTTGAAGCTATGGGGATTTTATTTAACAGAGCTTCATTGGTCCAGGGACGAGTAGATTTTGTGATGATTTCTAGAAGTTCATCCTCTAGTTGTTCTTTGTTTATTTGATAATGAATGAATTGGACAATAATTAATTGACCCTCATGATTAAAGACTTTTTGGACGAGGTCCGGGCTTTGGTTAAGCAATTCTTTGGATGACGATAGATATTCTTCTTTTTTCATCGGTAGTAGGAGAGACATCAAGGAACCTCCTTTCTCTTCTTGGCTAAGTAGAATTAGTATGTGGAAAATAGGAGACATTATGAAGGACGTTCAATACTTCCTCAGAGAGAGTAGAAAGATCTAAAGATTCATCAACTTCTTTACAGAATGGTCGAATAGAGGTGAACCGCATGAACTTGCAACTGATTGAAGTGTACATTCCTGACAAACACTTCGATTCCATCAATGAAAAGCTGAATGGGTATGATCATCGTTCGTATTGGGTTTCCAGTGAATCAGAAGAACGTATGCTTGTCCGAATCCTCGTCCAAAAAAATGAGGTGGAAGAAATCCTTAACTATTTAGAGGAAGTTTCCAATGTGGTGGAAGGGTTTGAAACCCTGTTAATCCCTGTTCAAACCTATATCTCCAAGGAAACCATTCATGAAGAAACCAAAGAGGAAAAGGCACAGGAAGACGATGAAGAGGAAAAGTCTCGTCTGCTTCGAGCGAGTCGGCATGAATTGATGAATGCCGCTGAAAAAAACAGTCATATTACAATGAATTATTCCTTACTTATTTTATTATCAGCAATCGTAGCTACTGTCGGTATTATTAAAGATAGTGAAGCGGTCGTCATCGGGGCTATGGTTATTGCGCCCATGATTGGTCCGGTTATCTCCGTTGCTTTTTTTGCTATTCTTGGGGATTATAAAGGGCTTGGGCAATCAGCTGTTAGTTCTTTATATGGTATAGCGATCGTATTGTTTATTTCCATAGCCTTCGGTTATTTCACTGATGTCGGAATGGAAAACGCTCAATACTTGGATAGAACGAAGGTTACTTTGATTGATATTCCATTAGGGGTAGCCTCTGGCGCTGCTGGAGCGCTTGCTTTTTTGAACCGTTTATCCGGGAACTTGGTTGGTGTGATGGTAGCTGTAGCTTTGCTTCCGCCTTCTGTCGCTATGGGTATGTCGATTGGAGATGGATCGATGACAGCAGCCTATGGTGCATTCTTATTAGTGACGGTAAACATCATGTCCATCCTTCTGGCGGCCGTCTCCATTTTCTCAATCAGCGGCATTCGTCCCGTCCGTTGGGATGAGGTTCAGAGGGCAAACGTATCCCGCCCGCTGTCCATCGTATTCGTCATCATCATAGTCCTCATCCTAGCCCTCGTCATCCTAGAAGGCCAGAATCTTATCTAACTATTGCTCCTTTTACTGGAAGACTTAGTTTCGAGGTGTTTCAGGGCTTCGTTTGCTAAAAGGGGAGTCAGGGGTGGTTGGGAAGCTACTCGCTTTCCTGTGGGGGAGTGGCGAGCTTCCTCGGACTACGTCCTGCGGGATCTCGCCTATCTCCTTTCTCCCACGGGAGTCTCGCAGCTTTTCAACCACCCCATTCGATGTAAGGGAGATACGAACCCCTATACCGAGAGGAAGTGTCTCCCACTCTTCTCTCCTAAGTAGGCATAAAGCGCTCTGGATCAAGCTTTTTCGTTCTTAATGCCCGCTGTGGAGAGGTTTATACTATCCCTTTTCCTAAATCATACAGGCTGATTTTCCAGAAGTGGTTTCGAGAATCTTCCATGGCAAAGGGGCGGAGGGGAATGGGGAGACTCCTGCGGGAAAAGAGTGCTAGGTGAGACCCCGCAGGACGCAGTCCGAGGAGGCTCATCGCGCTCCCGCGGAAAGCGAGCCATTCCCCGCAGCCCCCATCCACTCAACAAGAATCTCGAAATCGAGTCTTCAAGAATACTGCCAAATTGTTGAATAACCACGGCTTGAAAAAAATGGTTGATTTAAAATTCAGAAAAATATATAATATATAATCATTGATACAAAAGGGAGGTCACGATGATGAAAAAGCAATGTCTTCAATATAAAGACAACTTCATATCACTCGTGACTGAGAGACGTTTGTTAACCTGATTTTTTTGACAACCGTATAGAAGGATCAAGGTCACGTAGGTACGTGCCTTTTTTTATGTGTGAAAGCATACGTCAAAGGACGTATGCTTTTTTGTGTCTGATATAAATCGGTTACGACCGATTTGTATATATCAATCAAATTTTCAGAGGAGGAATCAAAATGGTTCACTACATGGAAAAGAAAGAATGGAACGAAGATTGGAAAGAGAGCGGTTAGCGACTGTTTTGAAGAGAGGGTGGTAGTTGATGTTTAATGTATTGTTCAAGCTGCGTTGGTTTTTTTAAATTTATTGGAAGCGTTACACATTGGCGATTATTGCTTTAATCATTGTCAGTATGATTGATTTGATTCCCCCGAAACTTGTGGGGATGGCGATTGATGAAATACAGTTCAATTCCTTTACGAGAGAGCGTCTATTGGAACTGTTACTCATTTATGGGGTGATCATCATCTCGAGTTATACCATTTCCTACTTATGGGATTATACGCTATTCAGTGGTGCGATGATGATGGAGAAAACAATGAGGTCCCGCTTGATGAATCATTTTCTGCGGATGACTCTGACTTTTTTTGGAAAGAACCGAACAGGGGATCTTATGGCTAGAGCTACGAATGATCTGAAAGCTCTGACGATGACGGAGGGTTTCGGTATCCTGACCCTGGTCGATTCGACCGTTTTTATGATGATGATCATTGCCGTTATGGGTTTTACGATAAGCTGGCCGTTGACCTTTGCAGCGTTGATTCCTTTGCCGATCATGGCTCTTGTCATGAATCGGTACGGGAAAGTAATTCACCAGCGTTTTACAGAAGCGCAGGAATCTTTTGGAGAAATGAACAATCAAGTCCTTGAGTCCATACGAGGAGTTCGAGTCATTCGAGCTTTTGTGCAAGAAAAGAATGATGAACGGTCATTCAACAAAATGACCAGTGATGTTTACGATAAAAACATAGAAGTAGCGAAGATTGATGCTCTATTTGAACCGACGATCAAAATATTGGTTGGCCTTTCTTATACGATCGGATTAGGGTACGGAGCGAACCTCGTGTTCCAAAACCAAATCACTTTAGGAGAAATGGTTTCCTTCAATGTTTATTTAGGGATGTTAATTTGGCCGATGTTTGCCGTTGGCGAACTGATTAACGTTTTGCAACGTGGAAATGCGTCCTTGGATCGTGTACAATCGACGCTTGATTATGAATCAGACGTGAAAGACCCTCAGTCACCTGGTTTTATAGAAGAGCCGAAGCAGATTGTGTTCAAAGGGCTATCCTTTCTTTATCCAGGGGCAGATAAGAAAAGTCTTGATGACATTCATTTAACAGTGAAGCAAGGGGAGACCATTGGGGTGGTTGGGAAAACGGGATCAGGGAAAACCACTTTGTTCCGTCAGCTCCTTCGAGAATATCCGAGGGCTTCTGGTTGTCTTGAGGTAAATGGCGTTTCTCTGGAAGACCTTAGTCTTGATCAGACAAGGGCGTGGATCGGTTACGTCCCACAAGAACAGGTGCTGTTCTCAAAAACAATCAGAGAGAATATTCAATTTGGTAAACCAGGTGCATCCGACCAGGAAATTAACCGAGTGTTAGAGCTTGCTCATTTTTCAAATGATATTCAGCATCTCCCTAAAGGGCTGGACACAAAAGTCGGGGAAAGTGGAGTTACGCTTTCGGGTGGACAAAAACAAAGGGTTTCCATTGCCCGAGCTTTTATCATGGACCCTGAAATTCTATTGCTGGATGATGCCATGTCAGCCGTAGACGGGAAAACAGAAGCTGAAATCCTTCAACATTTGAGAAAAGAACGGCAAGGAAAGACGACTTTCATTGCCGCTCACCGACTTTCAGCTGTTACCCATGCGGATCAAATCCTAGTCCTCGACGGTGGGGCAGTTATTGAAAAGGGGACGCACGATGAATTGGTTCTAAATGGCGGGTGGTATCAACAGCAGTATGAGCATCAACAGTTGGAAAACGGGGAGGTGGGACGATGAAGAAATCGACCGAAAAACAGCTGTTTCAGTATGCGTGGTTGTTTCGTAAACGTATATTCATTGGTCTGGTTTGTTTAATCATCGCCGTTGCTTTAGAACTCACCGGTCCATTCATTGCCAAAAGGCTGATTGATCAGCATATCATTGGGATTGAAAATCAATGGCATCAGGTCGAAACAAAAGATGAACATACCGTTACGTACAGAGGGGATATGTATAAACGCTCCGATCGAAGTGATGAGTTGGATGGAATCCTTCAAACTCGGACGATTTTGCAAGTTGATCGAAGCTATTATTTCACGGAGGAACAAGTGCCCGTCGCTGGCAGTCGTCAATGGCAGGACGGGGTTTTGATCGTTGAAACGTCAAACCGTACGTATGTTGTAGGTGCTGAAAAATTAGAGCTTCAGGAATTGTACCATTTTTTTCTTCCTGAAATGAAGTCCATCTATTGGCTCCTCATTTTATACGTTGGGTTATTGCTCATTGCATCCGTGTTTCAGTTTTCACATACGTTTTTGCTGCAAAAGTCTTCAAATAGAATTATTAGAAAAATGAGAGATGATCTTTTCACGCACATACAGACACTGCCGATCCAATTCTTTGTCGACCAACCGGCAGGGAAGGTGGTCGCTCGCGTAACGAATGACACAGAGTCAATCCGTGAGTTGTATGTAAAAGTGTTAGCGACATTCGTGACGAGTTTCTTTTATATGGGCGGCATTTATATCGCATTGCTGTTATTAGATTGGAAACTAGCTTTGTTGAGCTTATTATTAATCCCGATATTGCTGATTTGGATGAAGCTGTTCAAAGGGTATGCAGGAAGGTATAACCAAGTCGTGCGTTCCACCCTCAGTGACATGAACGGAAATATAAATGAAGCGATCCAGGGAATGTCAATCATTCAATCCTTTCGGCAGGAAAAACAGACGTCAGCAGATTTTGAAGGCTTGAATACTCGTCACTTTACCTACCAGAGAAAATTGATCAGACTAAATGCTTTAACATCATTTAATTTAGTGAATGTATTGAGGAATCTCGCTTTCGTAGCATTCATCTGGTACTTCGGAGCAGGTTCCATCGGTCCTGAAGGCATCGTTACGGCTGGCGTGCTATATGCATTCGTTGATTATCTGAACAGACTCTTCCAGCCGGTGACAGACCTTGTCAATCAATTGCCGCAGCTCGAAGAAGCCCGTGTAGCTGCAGGGCGTGTTTTCGAAATCCTGAATGAAAATGGAGAGCCTGTCGAAACTACACCGATTGACCGGTACAAAGGGGATATTCACTTTGATCAAGTGACGTTTGCCTACGAAAAGGGGAATGATGTGCTTAAAGATCTTTCATTCAAAGTGAATTCTGGAGAGACAGCCGCCTTCGTCGGTCATACAGGTTCAGGAAAGAGCTCCATAATGAATCTGTTATTCCGTTTCTATGATCCACAGCATGGAACAATCCGGATCAATGGAAAGGCGACGAACGAGTGGTCGAGACAGCAAGTGCGCAGCCACATGGGCATTGTCCTTCAAGATCCTTTCATCTTTAGTGGGTCGATTTTGTCGAATGTGACCCTGAATGATGAACGTATTTCCCGGGAAATGGCCATACAAGCGTTGAAAGCTGTCGGTGCTGATCACTTTGTGGAAAAATTACCCGGAAAATATGATGAACCTGTTAATGAAAAAGGGGATACTTTGTCGATGGGAGAAAGGCAGCTGATATCTTTTGCTCGAGCTCTAGCCTATGATCCAGCCATTTTGATTTTAGATGAAGCGACAGCAAACATTGATACGGAAACAGAACAACGGATACAAAAAGCGCTGGAAGTATTGAAGGAAGGAAGAACAACTCTGGTGATTGCTCATCGTTTGTCCACCATTCAACAAGCGGACCAAATTTTTGTATTGAATCATGGTACAATAATGGAACAAGGGACCCACCAGCAATTGATTCATAGCAAGGGTGAGTACTATCGTATGTACCAGATGCAGCAAGGCGCTGTAGGTATCGAAGCGGTATAGGTCTCAAAACTGCTTACATGGAGGCAGGTTTCATGCATGAGCAAGAATACGAAAAGAAAGACATCATCGATGATGACCTGTATGAAGAAATAGATGACGACGAATTGTATGAACTCGTTCAGGAAGAGAAAAGAAAAGCTTATGAACGGGAAAGGATGGAGAAAGAACAGCAAAAGGAAAAACGTCCTTTTCCTAAATGGATATTTTGGTTGATCGCTTTCATGATGGTATTGAATATTGTCGCCGTTCTTCCGAATACTTTTTCTATTCCAGCGATTGACTTCCTTATGACTTCAGCAAAACTTTCGACAGATGAAAAGATACAGACCTATAAGGAATCCGTTGTAGTGGTGGAGGCGGGAGAAAGTAAAGGAACGGGATTTGCTTTTACTGAAGATGGCTATATCCTTACGAACCATCATGTCATAGAAGATGAAAAAAGAATTTCTGTTGGCTTTCCAGATGATGGGCTTTTCGGTGCGGAAGTAGTAGAATCTTATCCTGAAGTCGACCTCGCTGTTCTTGATGTCGAAGGAGAAAATCTTCCTCATTTAGAACTTGCTGATGAAACGGTTTTTGATGCACGTGAACATGTGTACTTTATTGGGAATCCGCTAAAGTTTACAGGGATTGCTAATGAGGGGAATGTGATTGGCTATAAACAGTTGGCTGATTGGGATCGACAAGTTCTCATGCTTGATGCTCCGATTTACCGAGGAAACTCCGGGAGCCCGGTCATCAATGATCAAGGAAAAGTGATCGGAGTGGTTTTCGCCACACTCCATGATGATGAAGAGGGGCGGGTCGGCCTCGCGGTACCTATTGATTATTATTATGAACAAACGGAAAAAGGAAACCTTCCTTAGGTTTCCTTTTTTTGTTTTTACTTTTTATCACTTAGAAGCTCTAAACCACTTTGATGAGTATATATACCTATTAAATGGACTTTTTCGTCTCTTTTCTTTCTTTGTACACCATGGAAGAGTCTTAGGGCTTATTTTTTGAAATGGTTATTTAATAAAATGTAACCCCTATGAAGTAGACCGTTCAGGTGTTGTTCAGTAAAATGGTCATGGTCAAGGACAATACCTTTTTACCTGACCCCATAAAGACAAACTTCAGAAATTTTGGTTGATACGATTTTGTAACACAATTGAAATAATCTTAAAAAAGACACCCAAAAAATAAAAGCCATAATCGAAAACATTAATAGGCTGGAGGTGATAAAGGTTGATCAAACGTCTTTTTCAAAAAGCAGATCCCTCCCTGGATGAACAAGTAGCTTCAGCCAAACAGGGAGATGATGATGCACGTAATGAAATGCTGAAACAGTATCAACCTTTCATCGCCAAAAGTGTTTCTGAAGTTTGTAAAAGATATATAGACCCTAAAAAAGATGATGAATTCAGTATCGGTTTGCTTGCATTCAATGAAGCCATCCAATCTTATTCTTGTGATAAGGGAAGTTCATTTCTTTCTTTTGCGAGACTTGTAATCAAGCGGAAAGTGATTGATTATATTCGTAATGAACAAAGACGTGTGCCAGTCACTTCGCTTGATGAGGATTTCCATGATGAAGAACAAATGGAAAATCCTTTAGAAATTTCAGCGGCTAAGGAAAAGTTCCAATTGGAAACAGAAGCTTGGCATCGTAAAGAGGAAATTATGGAATTTCAGTCTCAATTGCAAAAGTATAAGCTATCCTTTGATGAGCTGATTGATGCCTCTCCTAAACATAGAGATGCCAGAGAATCCGCTGTTCAGGTGGCGAGGCTCGTATATGAAGATGAATTTTTGTGTTCACAAGTCATAGACAAAGGACGATTACCGATCAAAGATCTGGTCGATCGTGTCGATGTTAGTAAAAAAACATTAGAACGAAACCGTAAATTCATCATCGCATTAGTTCTCATCCTGAACGGGGATTACGTATATCTTAAGGATTATCTGAAAGGGGTGGGTATGTGAAAAAAGGTATTGTCATGGAACAGCAGAATGAATATATGATTGTCATGACTAGTGATGGCAAATTTCATAGAGCTGAGAAGGTTGACCATGCAGATGTTGGGATGGAAGTCCAATTTAAAACAGCTAATGAGCGTAAAGTCCTGCATCGATGGACGCAGGTTTTGCGTAATCATCATACGCGAGCAGCTGTTGTAGCCATTATGTTTCTACTGATGGTTTTTCCTGTTTTTTCGTGGTATGGAAGCAACCAAGCGTTTGCTTATATGAATATTGATATTAATCCTAGTGTTGAACTTGAATTGAATGATCAAATGCAAGTCATAGATATGATTCCTCAAAATGATGAGGCTGAAGAAATCGTTTCCGCTCTGAAGGATTGGAAAAAGAAAGATGCATCGGAAGTTACCTTTGAGTTGCTTGAATTGAGTCAAGCAAGGGGTTATGTGAATGATGCGAACCAAGTCCTGATTGGTATCAGTTATTTAAAAGAAGAAGTGGATCAAAATTACACGGAAGAGATTGAAACGTATCTCATGGAAAAAGCCACGAATATAAGCATTGCTACTTTCTTGGTTCCAAAGGATCTAAGAAGAAAAGCCATAGATCAAAAGGCATCTGTCAATGAAATGGTTGCAGACCGAATAAAGAATGAAGAAATGGACCAATCAGAAGAATCAGAACTCCCTGTTCATGTTGAAGATGATGATCGAGAAATTATTCAATCCTTTTATAAAGATGATTCATCTGAAGAAAAACAAGAGGAAGTACGTGATTCTGATGTGAAATCAGTGGTCCCTCCTGCTGTTGATGTGAAGCCTGAAAAACAGGGTGCAACAAATCAGAAACCCGAACAAGCAGGCCAAAAAGGAAAAGCGCAAGCTCCTGGTAAACAGAAAAAAAAGCCTGACCAAGAGGAAAAACACATAGAAAAGAAAGACAACGAGAAAAAGCACATAGAAAAGAAAGACAACAAGAAAAAACATAAAGAAAATGAAAACGAACGAAAAGAAGATCAGAAAGCGAGCGATAAACCAAAGGGAAAGCCTAAAACTTCTCCTAAACCAAAAGAGAAAGAAAAAAAGACGCAGAAAGATAAAGATTCAGGTTCGAAACATAATCATAAGCAGGATGACCGAAATAGAGGGAAAGGCTCGAACGAAAAAGAGAAACCTCCTCGCGGTAACGGGAATTCTTCGAATGGAAAGCACTCCTAGACACTTAGGAGTGCTTTTTTGTTGATGAAGCAGTGAGTATAAGGGTATCGTGTAGAAAAGGAGGAGTAATAATGAGTAAACCTTATATAGGCGTTAAGAATGGGAGGCTGTCGGACTGTCCGAAGTCTCCGAACTGTGTGAGTACTCAAACGGATCAAGAAGAAAAGAAGATGTCAGCGCTTGCTTTTTCTAAAGATTTGGAGACAACAAAGTCTGTAATCAAAGAAGTCTTGAGTGAGATGGAGAGGACGGCAGTTGAAACGGAAACCGAAAATTATATTCATGCCGTGGTCGAATCCAAGTGGATGAAATTCAAGGACGATGTTGAGTTCTATTTTGATCAGGAGGAAGAGGTCATACATTTCAGATCTGCTTCAAGAGTGGGGCATTCCGACTTTGGAGTCAATAAGAAACGAATGAAGGCCATCTCCGAACAATATGAGTCCATGAGGAGAGAAACTTATGACGTTTGATTATCAAATCGCCGTCATAGGTGGCGGTTCAGGCGGCTTAACGGTCGCAGCAGGCGCGGCAAGTTTTGGGGCGAAAGTAGCTCTTATTGAACGAAAAACTGAACTTGGTGGGGATTGCCTTCATTATGGATGCATGCCTTCAAAGGCATTGATTCAAGCGGCTAAAGAGGTGAAAGAGTCCGCTAAATACGCTGAATGGACCGAAGATGAATATAAAAAATTGTTCAAATCAGCGATGGAACGGGTCGCAGATGCTTTACAAGATGTCCAAGAACATGATTCAAAGGATCGCTTTATCAATCTTGGTATTGATATTTATGAAGCAGAAGGAACCTTTTTAGATGAACACACATTGCAAGTAGGGGAAAAGACGATTACAGCCAAACGTTTTGTCATAGCTACTGGATCTTCCCCAGCTATACCTCCGATCGATGGTTTGGAGGAAGTGGATTACTTAACAAATGAAACCATCTTTTCACTGAATCAGAAACCTTCTTCTATGGTGGTTATTGGCGGAGGAGTTATCGGAGTGGAACTGGCTCAGGCGATGAGTCGTTTAGGTGTGGATGTAACAATGATCGAGGGCAGTGAACAAATTCTATCTAAAGAGGATAAGGAAATAGCAAGCTTGTCTCAACGTTTGTTATCTGAAGAACTGAATATTTTAACGAATGCAAAGGCTGAACGCGTGGAGAAAAACGGGGATCAGGTTCACATCCACTATAAGAAAGATGGTGCTCCAAACAGCACCACTGCAGATACCATCCTTGTAGCGGCTGGCAGAAAAGCGAACATCGGAAGTCTTGGACTGGACAAGGCAGGTATTGTAACTGAAAAAGGCTCGATTCAAGTGGATGCAACTTTAAGAACCAATAAGAAGCATATTTATGCTGTAGGTGATTGTAATGGATCGATGCCTTTCACTCATGTCGCAGGAATGGAAGGTAAAATCGCCGTATCTAATGCCGTTTTGGGCCTTTCTAGAAAAGCTTCGTATGAAAAGATTCCATGGGTTGTATACTCAAACCCTGAAATTTATCATCTCGGTTTGACTGAAGAAGAAGCACAAGAGAAGTATGGGGAAGACTTATTAACCTTCAAAACAAAATTAGCTGACAACGATCGTTTTATGGCGGAACGGAAAAAAGAGGGACTTGTAAAAGTTTTGACAACGGACCGAGGAAAAATCGTCGGAGCTCATGCTATTGGTGAAGGGGCTGGAGAATGGATGCAGGAAGTTGGGACTGTGCAGGCGCTCAATAAGAAGTTTCAAAGCATCTCGAATGTCGTACATCCTTACCCTGCTAAAAACAATGTCGTCTCTCAAACCGCAGACCTTTATTGGAGAGAGAAACTGTTCGGAAGTAAATGGAATGATCTTATTCGGTGGTATGTGAAAAAATGGAGATAAACAAGGGATATAAAAATGCGTAGAGAAACAATCTCTACGCATTTTTTATATCAGCTATTCATTGTCTTTGTCCTCATGCAAATGCTCGTCCTGATTCCCCATCAGACCATAGAAAAACATATGGGTGATCTCTTCACTTAATTCCGGTAAAGAATGGTCGAAGAGATCTTCCTTCGAGCGCATCGCCTGGTAGTACATTTCTATATAAAACATGATGGAGCGGAAAGAAATATCCGGATGAACGTACCCTTGGGCTTTTCCTTGTTCCACGAGTTCCATCAGTAAAGGCACAGCATCTTTTTCTGTGAAGGTTTGAATCAGTTCCTGTAACTCAGGCTGGTCCCTCATCACTGTTTGAAGAAATCCAGGGTCCATATGGAGGATGTTTTCTTTTTTATCTTGAATGACAAATCGAATCTTTTTTTTGAAGTCCATATCGTCATTGTGGACGACGTCACGAAAACGATCCAATCGTTCGTAAATGAATTTTTTAACCGTCTCGAATTGGAGTTCATCTTTGCCGCCAAAATAATTATAAATGGTGACTTGAGAAACTTGTGCTTTTTTTGCAATTTCCTGGATGCTGACTTTCTGCACCCCATATTCTGAGAACAACTTCAGGGAGGCGTTCAAGATATTTTGCTTTTTGCGTTCTTTCCGTCTTTCAAATCCATTCATTGTCTACACCTCTTCTTAAACCATCATACACGAAGTTATGAACCGATTCAATTCATACATTTCATTTCCGCTCCCCCCGACTTCACTACTCCATCTTCCACATAAGCTCCCGATTGTGGAACACTCAGTTTCGAGACTTTTGTTGAGTGGATGGGGCTGCGGGGAATAGCTCGCTTTCCGCGGGGCCCCATATGAAGTGGGGTCGTTCGATGTTGGCACAGGACGTGCCGAACTTAATCGAACTTCCTCTATTCTCTTGAGCCTCCTCGGACTGCGTCCTGTGGGGTCTCACCATGCACTTTTTTCCCGCAGGAGTCTCGCCATTCCCCTCCGCCCCTTGCCGTAAGAGTTTCTCGAAACTACCTTCCAGTAACAAGAGCTTTTATGGTTAAGAATCCTATATCGACACGCCTTAAGCAGGATTTTACAACAGAACTAGGCAAGGTACTATAAGAGGGATTTCGAAAACCTCATTTGGTAAAGGGGCGGAGGGAAACGGTGAGACTCCTATGGGGTGTGCGGGACAGCTGAGACCCCGGAAG
>NZ_QUAE01000034.1:0-18657 GCF_003386945.1 Halobacillus trueperi
CTAATAGTAACCTGCCGAGCTCTGTAATAAAGACCTGTTCACTCACGCCATTATAGAGTCGTTTTAACCATGGATCCTGCACGAATAAGGCGTGGGAACAGGGTCTGGGAAACGTCCGCATGAAAAATGAATAGAGACACGAACGTGTGTGTTTTTCTACTGACTGATCCAAAGCACTGCAAATCGTCGTTTCCCTGACCCCGTATCCACGGCCAGGAATTGTCATTCATTATTTCAACTAGACAAGGCTTCCTTTATAGATGCGGGGTATGTGCTCTTTGCGCTCCCGCGGAAAGCGAGCTATTCCCCGCAGCCCCCGTCCACACAACAAACATCTCGAAACTGAGTCTTCCACAAACGGGAGCTATAGTTGAGCGGGGCAGAAGTATAATGTAGTGTGAGATTGTTGACATTCTTAGTGTTTCGTAGTATATTATTTCTTGTCAGCAAGTTGCAAACCTTACATACGATTCCGTAGCTCAGCTGGGAGAGCGCCACCTTGACAGGGTGGAGGTCGTTGGTTCGAGCCCAATCGGAATCACTAATCAAAAAAGCGAGCATTCATTATGAATGCTCGCTTTTTTATGCTCTAAGGAGTGATGAAAATTCAAGCTGTAGCCGGAGCGACGTCCAGCTACGTCTCCCAGGGTGCTTACGCCTTTGTTGTTTTATTGTTTTTGTAAGCGAAAGTCTTTGTTACATGCTTTTGTTAATTTTTCCACTTCGTGGTTGAACCTTTTGAAATCGAGTTCATCCAGTTCTTCCACTTT
This sequence comes from Halobacillus trueperi, assembly GCF_003386945.1. Taxonomy (NCBI): domain Bacteria; kingdom Bacillati; phylum Bacillota; class Bacilli; order Caryophanales; family Bacillaceae; genus Halobacillus; species Halobacillus trueperi. The sequence continues at coordinate 771 of NZ_QUAE01000034.1, forward strand.
TACTGCATTAATGATTGTTTTTCCGAATGTCCAAACATCCTCTTGGACTGATTCGTCGTACAATGCGGCGATTTTATACAAAGATTCAAGGACACTATTCATGACGGATATGTCATGAAAGCCATATATTTTTATTTGGTAAAAGCTCTTATACAGATACTCTTCAAAGGATTTTGGCTGTGCTATTAACCGAAGTTCGTCATCATTATCAATGTAGTATCGGATTGGCTCATAAACGGACAACAGCTCTATAAGGAGGGATCCAATCCGGTTAATACAGTTTGTCGCGGTATGGGGGTCATTCAAACTTGGAGAGATGGCTCTGACTGCAATTTCTACAAGCTTTTGTATAGAGAATTCAACATCCTGTGTATCAATCCGTTCATTTCCAATTAAAACGAAAGATGTGCACTCCTTTGGGTTTGTAAGTTCACTTTCCTCATTCTTCCAATAATAAAAGAGAGGCATTCCTTTTTGGATGTAGTCTCCCATTAAAAAACTTGTTTCGAGAATGAGGGTATGCTCTTTTGCCCACTTAATAAGAGAGCCGTACTGAACACTTTGTACATAACCTGATTTTTCAGCTGGGATCACATAAGCTTTTGATTGGTCTAATGCTTTGAGCTTGTTGTCCTCCCATTCAGTAGCTGTTTGGTAATTTTTTTCTTTAAATGTTTTGGCGATGAGAGTTGAGGTGCTTTTTCTAATTGCGCCAATTAAGTTATTTACTTTCAGGAATCGTGAAGAATGATGAATGAACAATATGAAAAATGCTAAACAAATAATGGAGACGATGACCGTGAAGAGGGGACTGACCAACCCTAAGCCCGGTTCTTTCCCTATTAGAAACAGATTGATGAGAGAAAAAATAAAGCCAAAAGAAAACACACCCAGCACATGTTGAGTCACTCGACTCTTCATGAAATCCTGCAGGGTCCTTGGTGAAAACTGTGTAGTGTACGTTGTCAGTACAACCATAATGGTCGAAAAACTAATCGTTGTCATTGTTAAGATGGAAGTCACCATCGACCCATATAAAGTTTGAGCAACTGAAGACTTCGTCAAAAAGAGAGAAGGGATGTTGTCTTTGTATTCTGATATGATCCATTGATCGATGAGGGCGGTTATCGCCACAGCAATGATTGAAAGGATACTGTATATCGTAGGGAGAAACCAAAAACTATCTCTGAGATTGATCCAAACCTTTCCTTTATTCATTGAAAAACCTACTTCCTCGTATATAGTGTATGTTTCTTAGTATGACCGATTATGGCAAGGATAAAAAGCTACTTTTACATGAACTTAAAAAACTCTTAAAATTTCATTGACACTTTATTTGTTCCGTAGTATATTATTATTTGTCAGCAAGACAGCCGACAAAATTCTACATACGATTCCGTAGCTCAGCTGGGAGAGCGCCACCTTGACAGGGTGGAGGTCGTTGGTTCGAGCCCAATCGGAATCATCCATACTAAGTGCCGAAATGGCGTAGTTTCTCATCCAGGGAGAGGCTGCGTCATTTCTTTTTTTTATAGGATATCATCATCTGCTTTTTTTCATAAGAAAAGAGACAGATAACTGCTGTCTCTTAAAATATATTGAATCTTATGATACTTCCTTGAAATTGATGGAAATGATTCGGTCTGTCGCTGGATTATAGATGACCGTCCCTTCGATGCTCATCGTTTCCTGAGGGGATTCCATGACAAACTTGTAAACTTCTTTCACGTTACCATTCTGCTGGGTTTGGCTTACTTTACTATAATCTGTAGCATTGTAATTCGGGTAGGCCGATTGAGCGATCTCTAAAAGATATTTCCCCCATTTTTCTTCTTCTAATTGAGGGTTCGGTGTGATTTCTACATTGATGACACCAAGATCCACACTTGCCCCTAATGTTTCAAAGGCTTTTCTATGAAGGTTGATTTTATTTTCTGGGTAGTTAGGGACTTGATCGACGACCGTGACTAAAACGACCCGTTGATTAGCAATGTTTTTCACTTTAATGGTCTGCCCGCATTGGTAAGGTGAATTTTGACCGACAGCAGCCGTCATGTATCGGTTATTCGACCATGGAATTCCACACTTGGTCACTTCTCCGCCCTCTGTCCAGGTGGCCTGGCCGCGCACCGGTTGTCTTACACCATAGCCATAGTAGTTTGGGTAAGTTCCATAGGCTTGAGGGTAGGCATAACGAGAATAAGGGTGGTAGGGATTTGCCCCGTAGGGATATCCATAACCATAAGGGACATGGTTAAAATTGGAGTACATTCATTTTCCCCCTGTCTTTACTTTATATCCTCAATAGCCTATGTCATATTTGGCTGGTGTGTGAACGTCCAATATGTACTCCGGTTCCCGTGAAAATCCTACATGGAAGGTGAGGTTAATCTACGAGTACCACCCAGTGATCATCTTTTAATGCATCAGGTGGATATTTAAAAATGTTTTTATATACAGCCTTCAGTTCATCGTACAGTTTTTTTGAATGGATGGTTCTTAAGTATTTGTCTGGATTGTCTTTAAAGGATTGTAGCTTACTTAAATCAAGTCCGATTTTATAGGAGTAGAAGCGTTCAGAAGATCGTAAGAAAGATTTTTCTGTTGGCTCCGCCTCACTTTGGGCAAGCGGATGTTTGCTGTGGACCCTTATTTTTCTTGACGTCTTGTTATCCTCCTCAAATTCCTCGCTTACGTCGTAAAATTTCCTGAAGGGCGTTGCCGAATCACTGTCGATATAACTGGTACGAAAACTGAACTCTACAGCTCCGTGCTCACCAGATACGACACAAAAGGCGAGGTATGTACACTTATCTGCAATTCCTCGATTAATCTCTTCTTTGTTACTAAAGCAGTGACAAAAGCTTTTGGTCATGATTTCACACCCTTTTTGATTAGATTTTGACCTATTATACCACGCTTAACCTATCATTCGGTGATAATTAAATTCCAAACAATGTACCTGATCCAATTGTCTTAATTTGTTAATTTACGCTAGATTTACAGTTTTTTAACCATTGTTTCATATTCTCCAAGTAATATGCGAATTGCATCGACATATAACGAGGAGGAATAAAGTTGTTTAGCAAAAAGTATATGAAAAAACTATTACCTGTGGCTCTAACTACATCTTTAATTCTAGGAGGTTCTGCTTTTACTTTTAACGAAGAGGTTCTTGCAAAACCTAAAGAGGATAAAGGAAAGGTAGAGAACATTATTTTTCTGATCGGGGATGGCATGGGACCTAACTATACATCCGCTTACCGTTACTTCAAAGATGATCCTTCTACTCCTTATACGGAAAACACGGCATTCGATGAACATTTAATTGGCATGCAGGAAACCTATTCCTGGGATCCAGAAGAGAGTATTACGGACTCCGCTGCTGCTGCAACTTCAATGGCAGCTGGAATTAAAACCTACAACAATGCAATTGCTGTGGATATGCAGAAGAATGAAGTGAAAACTGCTCTCGAGTTGGCGAAGGAAAAAGGCAAAGCAACAGGCCTTGTAGCGACTTCTCAGGTCAATCATGCTACACCTGCTTCATTCGGTGCTCATGATGAATCCCGCCACAACTATAATGATATCGCTGATGATTACTTTGATGAAAAAGTAAATGGTGAACACAAGATTGATGTGCTGCTCGGTGGAGGTACTACTTATTTTAAAAGGGAAGATCGTGACCTGACCAATGATTTCCAGAAAGATGGGTACAGCTATGTGGAGTCTCGCGAGGAACTTATGGAAGATTCTAATGATCAAATCGTTGGTTTGTTCGCTCCTAAAGGCATGGATAAGATGATTGATCGGTCTTCAGATGCTCCTTCTTTGGAGGAAATGACTTCTTCAGCTTTGGACAGGCTGAGAAAGGACGAAGATGGTTTCTTCCTGATGGTTGAAGGCAGTCAGATCGACTGGGCGGGTCATGATAATGATGTAGTAGCGGCTATGAGCGATATGCAGGACTTTGAAGCTGCTTATGAAAAAGCCATTGAGTTTGCGAAGAACAATAAAAATACATTAGTTGTTACGACAGCAGACCACTCTACAGGTGGAATGGCTATGGGACGGGATGGAGAATATCAGTGGAATCCTGAACCTTTGAAAGCTGTGAAACGTACACCTGACTTTATGGCTGCAGAAATATCAGAAGGAGCTGGAGTCGAAGAAACGTTAGAACAGTACGTGGATCTTGACTTGACGGACGATGAAGTCCAATCCGTGAAAGATGCAGCAGAAAATGGATCAGTGACAGAGATTGATAATGCGATTGAGCACATTTTCGATGTTCGCTCCGGTACAGGATGGACAACAGGCGGCCATACGGGGGAAGATGTGATTGTGTACGGTTATGGTCCTCAGTCTCAACAATTCGCAGGACTTCATGATAACCACGAAGTTGGACAAAAGGTCATGAACTTGATGGAGAATGGAAAAATGAAAAAGCAGGCACATAAATAATTGAAAAAGCTTCCCTTCCTTAGGGAGGCTTTTTTGGAAAAAAGGAGAGATAAACGTTGAAACGTTTGTTGCTATTATTGAGTTTAACCATTTCCATCATTCTCACTGGTTGTTCAAACCATGTGGCTGGAGAAGGGAATGAGTCGGAGGGACAAACTCCTTTATTTGAAATTCCAGAACAAACGAAGTATAAAAATAATCCCCAAGCTCCCGATGATCAGGATTTAAAGGAAGTAGGGAACCGGGTAGAAGACATGGATGGGCGGCTAGCTCTTAAAGCTATTAAGGAGATGGAGAAGTATATAGAAGTAGGACCGGTCCAAATGGCGGTTAAGGACGTCAAAGTGCTCAATTATTCTCCTTCACCTGACTTGGTGGATTATTTCCATGCCTATACTCATAATGAAACAAACTTTAATTATATCAAGTTCACCGTAGCTATAAAAAATACTGGAGATCAGAAAGTGAATCTAGCGCCTGTGGAAGTCTTGAAGACGAACACTGGGGAGGAGTTGGGGTTTAAGGACGACTTTTACTTGGAAAAGCTAAAAGGGGTGTATGAACCTGGTGAAACACGTGTCGGACAAATGGGATTTGTCCTTGAGCATGATTGGAAAGAATTAGAGTCTATGCGGATCGAAACCAGTGATGTTTTGGACGAAGAAGGAAACGTGTTGGTAGAAGGGGGGAAACTAAAAGTAGACATGCAATGATGATGATGAAAAAATATATAGAAAGAGCGGTCCCTCAACCTTTTAGGTTTGGGACCGCTCTTTTTATTGAGAACGTGCTTTCAACCATTGACAGGTATGCCGCCGTTGACATGGATCATTTGCCCTGTAACGTAGCTGGAATCTTGGCTTGCTAAATAAACATAGGCAGGAGCAAGCTCATACGGCTGCCCTGGACGACCCATCGGGTTGGTGGAACCGAACTCCGCTACCTTTTGCTTATCAAAACTTGCAGGAATCAGAGGTGTCCAAATCGGACCAGGCGCGACGCCGTTGACGCGTATACCTTTATCTACCAAGGACTTGGCGAGAGAACGCGTGAATGTGGTAATGGCTCCTTTGGTTGAAGAGTAGTCAATCAACTGCTCATTTCCCTCATATGCAGTGACTGATGAAGTGTTAATGATCGTGCTTCCTTTTTGTAAGTAAGGGAGGACGGCCTTAGCCATATATACATAAGAAAAGAAATTCACGCGAAATGTCTTCTCCAACTGCTGATTCGTGATGGCAGTGAGGTCTTTTTGTGGAAACTGCATCGCCGCATTGTTTACGAGAACATCAATCGTTCCAAAGTCGTTTTTGATTCGCTGAACGGTTTCTTCACAATACTCTGCACTGCCGATATCTCCATTATAAAGGCGGCATGTACGACCTTCCGACTCAATCAACTGCTTCGTCTTCTCGGCGTCTTCCTGTTCGTTGAGGTATAAGACAGCAACGTCCGCGCCTTCCTTGGCGAAGTAAAGGCTGACCGCACGCCCAATCCCACTGTCTCCTCCAGTGATGACAGCAATTTTTCCTTTTAATTTATCGCTTCCTTTATAGTTTGGATCTACGTATTCCGGAAGTGGCTTCATTTCATGTTCAAACCCTGGTTGCCGTTCCTGATGCTGCTTCGGCTGAATCTCCTTCTTCTGATTGCTCATCAAAATCCCTCCTATATGTAAAATACTGGATGACCTGGTCACCCAATATTAGGATGCCCAGGTCATCCAGTATTATCCAAATATCAAATAGCTTCTCCCAAAAAAGGTCATTATGTCAAAATGGGAGGTTTTTGATTTGACACTTCGTCCATTGATGTAGAAATTTTCTGAATTTATAATATATTTGAAGGGTGTAAAGGAACAGAATCTACGAGTAGAGGTGAAAAAATGGAGACAACTTTCTCGAAGAAGAATCAGGTAACCATTCAGAACTTCATTGGAGGCGAGTGGGTTTCGTCGGAAAACGGGCAAGTGGAGGACGTACCCAATCCTGCGACAGGAGAGATCATTGCACAAGTTCCCATTTCAACGAAAGAGGATGTAGATAAAGCGGTCCAATCAGCGAGAGAGGCATTCAAGACGTGGAAAAAGGTGCCGGTACCGAAGCGGGCCAGAGTGATGTTCAAGTATCACCAGTTACTAGTAGAAAATCGTGAGGAGCTGGCCAAAGCACTCACACAGGAAAATGGAAAGACTATGAAAGATGCGACAGGTGAAGTGCAGCGGGGCATTGAATGTGTCGAATTCGCAGCTGGCGCACCAAGTCTTATGATGGGGGATGTTCTTCCGGACATTGCAGAAGGGATAGACTCTGGAATGTATCGCTATCCGGTGGGCGTTGTTGGGGGGATCACCCCGTTTAACTTCCCGATGATGGTGCCACTATGGATGTTCCCGCTTGCGATCGTATGTGGAAATACATTTGTATTGAAACCATCTGAACGCACGCCGATCCTCGCGAAAATGCTCGTTGAGCTGATTCATGAAGCGGGTCTTCCGAAAGGCGTCCTCAACGTTGTCAATGGTGCCCATGACGTTGTGAACGGATTGCTTGAGCATGAGGAAGTCGACGCCATTTCCTTCGTTGGTTCTCAGCCTGTTGCGGAATATGTGTACAAAACGGCTGCCAACCATGGCAAGCGAGTTCAAGCGCTTGCTGGAGCGAAGAACCACTCCATCGTTCTTCCGGATTGTAACTTAGACAAGTCGGTCGAAGGAATCATCAATGCTGCTTTCGGAAGCGCGGGAGAGCGTTGCATGGCTTGTTCTGTTGTTGTAGCCGTCGGCGATGTGGGTGATGCCCTTGTCGCCAAATTAAAAGAAGCGGCTGATCAATTAAATGTAGGAAATGGATTGGATGAGGAAACAAATCTCGGGCCATTGATCCGTGACTCCCACCGTGAGCGTGTTCTCAGCTATATTGAGGCCGGAGAAAAGGATAATGCGAAGCTTGTCCGTGATGGGAGAGTAGAGCTTCGTGAAAATGAGTCTGGTTATTTCCTTGGTGCGACAATCTTTGACTACGTCAGCGATGAGATGAAGATTTGGAAAGATGAGATCTTTGCTCCCGTTCTTAGTATCGTACGTGCTGATACGCTCGATGAGGCGATCGAAACGGCCAATAAATCTGAATTCGCCAATGGCGCTGTCATCTACACGTCAAGCGGGAAAGCCGTTCAACAGTTCAGAGAAGAGGTGGATGCCGGAATGCTTGGTGTCAACGTCAACGTTCCAGCACCAATGGCGTTCTTCCCGTTCTCAGGAAATAAAAAGTCCTTCTATGGCGATCTCCATGCCAACGGTAAAGATGGACTCAACTTCTATACGAAGCGTAAAATGCTGACACAACGCTGGTACTAATTTTTATAGGTGTGCGGGATTGTGAAAATTTCGCGCACCTCCCACTATATCATCCACAAATTTCCTGCCAATCTTACAAAAAATCTAAACTCAGAATGCAACATTTAACATTATGTATAATGGAATTTTTCATTTTATGATGTAAAGTAAAATTAGTTATCTAAAAATTCTGTAAATGACAAAAAATCAATCACAGGTGGTGAGCCTTGATTTAAGAAATCACAATCTTGGGGGATTTGGTTTCAAGGTGAATGGACAACAAAAAAAGGATTACATAAGGAGGAATTATAGTGTCTGATAAAGTCCAAATTGGTTTGATCCAAGCTTCGCATGATGTGGATGGGAGTGAGCCTGTAGAAGTTCATAAACAGCACTCCATTGAGAAACATATCAAACTAGTAAAAGAAGCAGCTGAAAAAGGGGCGCAGATCATTTGCCTTCAAGAAATTTTCTATGGTCCCTATTTTTGTTCAGAACAAAATCCGAAGTGGTACGACTCTGCGGAAGAGATTCCAAATGGTCCAACTACGATACGTTTCCAAGAACTTGCGAAAGAGCTGGGTGTGGTCATTGTTCTTCCTATCTATGAAAAAGAGGGGATTTCAACGTATTACAACACAGCCGCCGTCATCGATGCGGATGGCTCTTATCTAGGGAAATACCGCAAACACCACATTCCACAAGTCGCTGTCGGAGACAAGGGGCACGGGTTCTGGGAAAAGTATTATTTCAAGCCAGGAAACCTCGGATACCCTGTGTTCGATACAGCCTTTGCGAAAGTCGGCGTCTATATCTGTTATGACCGCCACTTCCCTGAAGGTGCTAGATTACTAGGGTTGAACGGGGCAGAGGTGGTCTTCAACCCATCAGCCACTGTAGCTGGTCTTTCTGAGTACCTATGGAAACTTGAGCAGCCTGCTCATGCGGTAGCCAATGGGTATTACCTTGGCGCCATCAACCGTGTCGGTTATGAAGGACCGTGGAACATGGGTGAATTTTATGGACAGTCTTATCTTGTCGACCCGCGCGGAAACTTCGTTGAAACTGCCAGCCGTGATCAAGACGAAGTCCTCGTTGCAGAAATGGACAAGAAGTTTATCCGTGAAGTACGGGACACATGGCAGTTCTATCGCGACCGCCGTCCGGAAACTTACGAAAACATGGTTGAGCTTCTCCCTTAAAACCTATCCATCAGACACAAAGTAGAAGTTCTGCATAGAGCCAAAGAAAATGAACCATTTTCTCTATGTGGAACTTTTTTATTAAGAGGCCTAACTAAAAGCCTCTCTTTTATTAAAGGAGGGAAACACCTTGACCCAGTTAAAGAGCAAAGGGATTTCATTAGAAAATTTGAAGGTGAACTTCGAGGAAGTCCATGACGGGCTGAATGCTCAGGAAGCGATGGAAGAATCGAACCGCTGTTTATATTGCTACGATGCTCCTTGTATCCAGGCTTGTCCCACAGGCATCGATATCCCGAAATTCATTAAGAAGATCGCATCCGGGAACTTGAAAGGATCGGCAACGACGATCATGTCGTCCAACCCTGTCGGAGCGACTTGCGCCCGTGTTTGTCCGACTGAAGAGTTGTGCGAAGGAGCCTGTGTTTTGAACCATTCCACTGAACCGATCTTAATTGGAGATTTACAACGATTCGCAACAGACTGGGCAATCAAAAACGAACAATTATTGTTCAAGCCTGGCAAGAAAAACGGTAAAAAAGTTGCGGTTGTCGGCGGAGGACCTGCCGGGTTATCGGCAGCCAGGGAACTCGCCAGGTTCGGTTATGATGTGACAATTTTTGAAGCCGAAGCTGAAGCGGGTGGACTTGATACCTACGGGATTGTTTCTTTCCGTCTTCCACAGGATATTTCCCGCTGGGAAGTCGACCAAGTCGAAAAGCTGGATGTTGAAATCCGCACCAACACAAGGGTAGGCACAGACGTTTCTTTTGATGAGTTGACCAATGATTATGATTCGATTGTGTTGACGATCGGAATGGGGAATGTTCCGATGCTCGGCATTGATGGAGAGGATCTGGATGGTGTGCATGACGCCATTGATTTTGTGAAAAGTACGAAGTCCGGCCCGATCACCGACGAACTTCTTGGGAAAAATGTCGTCGTTGTTGGCGCCGGTAACACAGCCATTGATGCTGCGACTTGTGCCGCTCGAAAAGGTGCTGGTGATGTGAAGATCGTTTACCGCCGGACGAGGAATGAAATGACCGCGTATGAGTTCGAATATGACTTTGCAAAGCAGGATGATGTCGAATTCAACTGGCTCACACAACCTGTTGAAATCATTGGTGATGAAAACGGGAAAGTCACACACTTAAAATGCGTGAAGATGGCCCTCGGTGAACCGGATGCGGATGGTCGCCGTCGACCGTCTCCTGTTGGAAACTCTGAATTTGTCATGGAAGTGGATGCTGTTATTAAAGCGATTGGTCAAAGTCGTTATACCGATCTTATTGAAGGATTTGGGCTGGATCATGAAGGTGGCGTTGTCACAGTCGATCCAGAAACATTGCAAACATCGAATCCGAAAGTTTTTTCAGCGGGTGATGTCATCTTTGCCAAAGGGCAGGGAGAGGCGATGGTTGTAACAGCCGCCCAACAAGGAAAAGAAGCAGCGATGGCGATCCACAAACAACTGGCACCTGAACCGACGAACGCCTATAAATCTTTCAACAAGGAGGAACATACATGGCTGACTTAAGTTTGAATCTTGCAGGAATCAAATCTCCGAATCCATACTGGCTCGCCTCTGCGCCTCCGACAAACTCGGGCTACCAGGTCCAGCGCGCCTTTGAAGCTGGGTGGGGTGGTGCCGTTTGGAAAACGTTGGGTGAACCAATCTTAAACGTATCCTCCCGTTTTGCGGCGGTAGGGTTTAATGGTAAACAGGTGGCTGGTTTCAATAATATTGAGCTGATCACAGACCGTCCATTAGAAGTGAACCTGAAAGAAATTTACGAAACGAAAAAAAGGTTTCCAGACCATGCCATCATTGCTTCATTGATGGTTGAACCGACACAGGAAAAATGGCATGAAATTGTGAAACGTGTCGAAGATGTCGGGGTGGATGGACTGGAATTGAACTTCGGCTGTCCGCACGGGATGGCAGAACGCGGCATGGGGGCAGCCTCCGGGCAGGTTCCAGAACTCGTTGAAAAACAAACCATGTGGGCGAAAGAAGTCGCCCAAACGCCTGTCATCGTAAAACTCACACCTAATATTACCGACATTACTTTCACAGCAGAAGCGGCGGTTAATGGTGGAGCTGATGCGGTCAGTATGATTAACACGATCAACAGTCTCGCTGGGGTCGACATTGATTCATGGGATACAATTCCGAACGTTGCTGGCAAAGGGGCACACGGCGGATATTGTGGACCTGCCGTTAAGCCGATTGCATTGAACATGGTCGCGGAATGTGCCCGCCACCCGAAAATCAATGTTCCGATTTCTGGAATGGGTGGCGTATCGAGCTGGAGAGAAGCAGTCGAATTCATGCTCATGGGCGCAACGGGTGTCCAAGTCTGTACAGCTGCGATGCACCACGGCTTCAGTATTATCGATGATATGGTCGAAGGGCTGGACAATTATCTTGATGAAAAAGGCATTGATTCCGTCATGGATCTTGTCGGGAAGTCTGTAGAGAAGTACAGCGACTGGGGCAATTTGGACCTCAATCACCAGGTCGTTGCTCAAATCAATAACGATGTGTGCATCAACTGTAATAAGTGCCACATCGCTTGTGAAGATACTTCTCACCAGTGTATCGATATGTTGAAAGATGCCAATGGCAACGACATTCTCAAAGTGCGTGAGGAAGATTGTGTCGGCTGTAACCTTTGCAGCATCGTCTGTCCGGTGGATGGTGCGATCGATATGGTCGAGTATGCGAACGGCAAGCCACCGATGACATGGAATGAAAGACAGGCAGCGATTGGTGCCGCCTCTTCTTGTGATGTCAATTTAATCAAATAATTTTAACGGAGGGATTGGATGAAGAAAATCATCAAAAATGGAACGATTGTGACGGCCGCTGATACGTACAAAGCAGACATTCTCATTGAAAATGAAAAAATTGCTCTGATCGGTCAGGATTTGACTGATCCTGCAGCTGAGGTCGTCGATGCTGAAGGTAACTACATTTTCCCTGGTGGTATCGACCCACACACGCACCTCGAAATGCCTTTTGGGGGAACGGTCAGTAAGGATGACTTTGAAACAGGTACCATAGCCGCTGCTCACGGGGGAACGACCACGGTCATCGACTTCTGTCTGACAGACAAAGGCAAGCTACTACAAAATTCCATTGATCAGTGGCACGCGAAATCCAAGGATAAATCCGTTATCGACTACAGCTTCCATTTGATGATTGGTGAAATGAACGATAGTGTCCTGGAGCAGCTTCCAAGTGTCATAGAAGATGAAGGCATTACATCATTCAAAGTTTTCATGGCTTATAAAAATGTATTCCAGGCTGATGACGGCACCCTTTTCCGTACCTTAGAACAAGCGAAAAAACTTGGCGCCTTAGTCATGGTCCACGCGGAAAACGGCGATGTGATCGAGCATTTAGTTAATAAAGCATTGGAAGCTGGACAAACCGATCCGATTTATCATGCGCTTACGCGTCCACCAGAAGTAGAAGGGGAAGCAACAGGGCGTGCAGCAGAATTAACAGGACTTGCTGACTCACAGCTTTATGTTGTTCACGTGACATGTGAAGAGGCGGTGGAAGCCATTGCGAAAGCACGCAAAAAAGGCTATAACGTCACAGGTGAAACGTGCCCGCAATACTTGGTACTCGACCAAAGTTACTTAGAAAAACCGGATTTCGAAGGCGCAAAGTATGTGTGGTCTCCGCCACTTCGTGAAAAGCACCATCAGGAAGTATTATGGAAGGCACTTAAGACAGGGGATCTGCAAACACTTGGTTCCGATCAGTGCTCCTTTGACTTTAAAGGTCAGAAAGACTTAGGAAAAGAGGACTTCACGAAGATCCCGAACGGTGGGCCTATCATTGAAGATCGCGTAAGCATTCTTTTCTCTGAAGGGGTGAAAAAAGGAAGAATTTCGCTGAACGAGTTTGTAGACATTACGTCCACGAAAATCGCGAAGACATTCGGATTGTTCCCACAAAAAGGTACGATTTCGGTCGGCGCAGATGCGGATATTGTCATCTTCGACCCAAGTGTAGAACGGACGATCTCGGTTGAAACGAGTCACATGGCTGCCGATTACAATCCTTTTGAAGGAATGAAAGTGACAGGACAACCGGTCAGCGTATTATCCCGTGGTGATTTTGTCATTAAGAATAAAGAATTTGTCGGTAAACTTGGCAAAGGAAACTATTTGAAACGTTCCCGTTACGGGGAATTGACATCCTCCAAAGAAGAACTTTATCAGAAGTAACCTGTCCGTATGCCATGGAATATAGGCTGCCTCGCTTCATTGAAAGCCGGGCAGCCTTTTAAAAAACAGGTATAGGTAGGAGGAGTCCATACATGGACAAAAAGACAAATCATTTGATGTCCCCGGATTTAATGCCCATTCCTCACAGTGAGAAGAAAATCAGCACGCTCGGGTTTACATTCATGTGGGTGGGTATGGCTGTTGTATTGGCCGCTTTCGCCATTGGTGGAGCGGGTGTGCAGGAAATTTCATTAATCTGGGTCGTTCTTGGAACTTTATTGGGAACGATTCTAATCGGTCTTGCAATCACTGTCACGGCTGATATTGGAATTGAACATGGTATATCATTTCCGGTATATATGCGGGCACCTTTTGGAACACTCGGTACCCATTTCCCTTCCGTCGTCCGCGGGGTTGCTGCATCGATGTGGTTCGGGATTAATACATTCTTCGGTTCAACCGCTATTAATGGAATTCTAAACATCTTATTCGGTTTTGATAATTGGTTCGTTTGTTACATTCTTTTTGCTTTATTCCAACTGTTTAATACGGCATTAGGGATTAAAGCGGTAGAAAAATTTGCTGACCTTGCTGCACCGATCATCATTTTGATTGGAGTGTGGATGTATTTCACCCTTGCTGGTACAGCAACTGAACAGGGAAGAGACATTTGGGCATGGGTGGAAAGCCCTGTCACCGGAGGAGCTGCTTTTACAGCATTTGTGGTAGTCGTAGTCGGAAATATGGGCTACTGGGCAACTCTTGCAGCAGACATTTCTTCCATCTCTCGCTTTATTAAAGCACCGAAAAATGAGCGTAACTGGATTAAGCGAAACAAAGGTGCTCTAGTTGGTAGTCTTGTAGCGTTACCATTAACACAAACATTCATTGTCGTCCTTGGTGCGGTATCGTATATTGCTGTTTCCAACTTCGACCCTGTTGTCGCTTTGCAGGAGTCAGCGAGCGGTCTGGTCCTCGGAATTCTTCTATTGATGATTGTTCTTGCCCAGTGGTCGACAAACGTGTCAGCCAACATCGTACCTGCGGCCACCATCTTTTCAAATGTAGGCGGACCGAAACTGCCATTCTGGGCAGGCGTTTTCATCGCAGGTCTAGTGGGGACAGTCATCCAGCCATGGAGTATTTTTAACCTATTGATCCCTGTTTTATTGATTGCCGCAGCCATTCTCTCTGTTATTGTAGGAATCATTTTTGCCGATTACTACTTATTGAGAAAGCGGAGAATGAACGTCTACGATTTGTATAAACCCGGCGGACAATTCCGTTACGACGGAGGCATCAACTGGGCTGGCATTATTTCATGGGTCATTGGAAGTGCCTTCGCCTATACGTTCTCAACCTATTCTTTCTTCGTCGGATTTGGCGTAGGTGCCCTATGTTATTACTTATTAGCCAAGCATTGGTATTTCAAAAAACATCCCCAGGCAGAAATCGATAACCCAAGTGACGATGAATATCTCGGCATAACTGTAGGCCGGGACTGGGTTATCGGAGAAAAATTCGTAGAAGAAAAGCTGGGGCGTAAGACAGGTACAGAAGGGTCCACAAGGAAAATAGATGCTTAACAAGGAGGAATTGGAATGTCTGACCATCGTGAGTTTGAAGCAGAACGGGAAAAGATCGACTTTTTATTGGAACAGGGCTATGTCATCAGTGGAGTCACTGAAAATTTGAGTGGTGCCTTCGTGGAGTTTCAATATAAAGGAAGCGAATCTGACAAAAGTGAGAAGGAACGGCTCCACATCCTGCACCCGGATACGAGGAAATATTTCTCTACCATTCTCGTCCAACAACAGAAAAAACAGAGTGTTAAATAGAAGAAAGAGGATTGGCTCCCTGCCAATCCTCTTTCTTCTATTTTCTTCTCCATTATTCACATAAGCTCCTTTTTCTGGAAGACTCAGTTTCGAGATGTTTGTTGGAGTTTAGGGGCTCCGGGAAACAGTTCGCTTTCCATGGGGCGGGAGCAGAGCGCCTCCTCAGGCTACGCCTTCCGGGGTATCAGCTGTCCCACACGTCCCATAGGAGTCTCACCGTTTCCCTCCGCCCCTTGACCATAAGAGCATCTCGAAACCACTTCCAGAATAAGCAGTCCTCCATCGTAATGGGAGTTGGTGTATTCAACTCTCAAACAAGCAGTAAACTATACTCTAACGCTTGCTATAAAGCGCTTCTCAACTAGAAAGCAGTTATTATGGAAGACGCTCTATTCGTATGTGGGTTCGTTTATCTCATCTCTCGAATGGAGTGGTTGGGAAGCTGCGAGACTCCCGTGGGAGAAAGGAGATAGGCGAGATCCCGCAGGACGAAGTCCGAGGAAGCTTGCCACTCCCCCACAGGAAAGTGTTCAAATGCGGAATCGCCCTGGTAGACACGACTGTCATAAGCAGAACAGCAAAGGAATGTGTTTTTTCATTCCTTTGCTGTTCTGCTTATGACGCGAGTGTCTGGGCGATGGAGCTGGACGAGTAGCTTCCCAGCCACCCCTGACTCTGAATACGGCAAACGAATCCCAGTTATCTCGAAGCTGAGTCTTCAACAATCCTGCCAGTTTGATGAAGATTGGGAGAATTGTTAGGTTCACTAGGACTATAAAACTTTTTTGTAAGAAAATCTCACAATATATTAGATTTTTCTGAATAATTGTTGTACTTTAAAAGAGGGGTCATTCAATGAACGAACACATGTCGATTGAAAACATCCTGAAAAGGGACCATTTCGCTTCTGCTGAAGTTATTGCTGGTCGGAAGGGGATCGACCGGTTGGTCAAATGGGTTCACGTTTTTGAAATGATCGAAGTGAGAAAGAACTTGAAAGGTGGAGAGCTTGTCCTTTCGACAGGATTTGGCTGGAAGGATGATCATGAGCTTTTTCTCCATTTATTAAAACAATTAGTCGAAAAAGAAGTAGCCGGAATTTGTATCGAAATCGGGAGTTTCGTTGATTACATAAGCCAGGAAGCGATCGATTATGCGGAAGCCAACGATTTTCCGATCATCTTATTCCGGGAAGAAGTTTCTTTTGTGGAAATTACTCAAGATATTCATGCGGATCTCATCAATCAGCAATACGAATTCATTACAAATTTAGAAGATTATTCGCAACGGCTGAATAAACGGTTGTTATCCATTGATAACTACTTTGAGATTCTAAAAAACTTGCAGCAATATGTGAATTGCCAGCTCGTCTATATTGCCAAGGATCATACGGTCGTCACGATCCCAGCCTTGAGAGAGAAAGAACGCGAGCAAGTATTGATGGAGCTGAGCAAGCCAGATGGTGGATCGAGAAGAGTTTTAAAACAGCCGGTGCAAGTATTCGATCGGGAATTTGCGAATATTTACTTATTGTCCAACCGTAGAGAGTTCGGTGAATTCGAGTCTTTATTATTGGACAGGACGGGGACTGCGCTTGCGCAATACTTATTAAGAGAACTTTATACGGAAGAAAAAAGAAAAGCAAAAGAAACGGAGTGGCTGACAGAGTGGCTGCAAGGAGAGCATGAAGAAGAGGAGATTCGTGACAGACTTGCCATTTACAAACTGGATAAAACCGTAAAAGGGGCGATTGTACTTACCATTAAGTTGAATATGGTGGACAGACAGAAATCCAACCCTGACGTCACCTATATGAACATGCTCATCCACAATATTTTTGACCAGAACGGTTATTATGTTTTTCCGGTAGAGAAGCGGCATCAGCTTACTTTCATTCTGTTGAATAGGAAGGAAGCAGAGGATTGGAAGAAGCGAGTCAAACGCGGGGTTGAGCGACTACAGAAAATCAGCCTCTTGAATGATTCATGCATATCCTCTTTTCAAATCGCTGTTGGTAAATACGTGAAAGACCTGTACAAGTTGCATGAAAGCTTTCAAACGGCACAGGAAACTTTGACTTTACAGGAGAAGCTCCCGGAAAGTCAGTCCAAATTTTTTTACGATGACTTACACATGTACCGATTAATTTCACTCGTCCATCAGCACAGCAACCTTGATGGATTAGTTGAAGAGTACTTAGAACCGATTATTAAGTATGATGAAAAGAATAACACGAACCTCCTTGAGACATTAAGGGTCTATTTGGCGTGCAATGGATCTAAAAAAGAAACCGCTTCCAAAGTTTTTGTTGTCCGTCAGACGTTATATCATCGCCTGGAGAAGTTAGAAAAACTGCTGGGACCTGATTTTATGGAATGTGAAAAAAGACAGGTCATCGAGTTTGCTCTCCTAGCCTACGAATACCAAAGAGCCGTCACCTGACCAAGCTACTTCGAGCACTTATTCCCTTTTCGAATAAGTGTTTTTTTATTATCCTTTTCCAACTAAAGCTCCCTTTTCTGGAAGACTCAGTTTCAAGATAACCGGGGTTCGTTTGCCGTATTTGGAGTCAGGGGTTGTTGGGAAGCTACTCGCTTTCCTGTGGGGGAGCGCCGAGCTTCCTCAGGCTATCGCCTTGCGGGATCTCGCCTATCTCCTTCTCCCACGGGAGTCTCGCAGCTTCCCAACAACCCCATTCCATATAAGGGAGAAACGAACCCCTATACCGAGAAGGAGTTTCTCCCACTCTTCTCTCCTAAGCATGCATAAAGCGCTCTGTATCAAGCTTTTACGTTGTG
>NZ_QUAE01000035.1:0-17923 GCF_003386945.1 Halobacillus trueperi
GGAAAAAAGTGCTTGGTGAGACCCCACAGAGCGAAGCTCGAGGAGGCTCACCGCGCTCCCGCGGAAAGCGAGTCATTCCCCGCAGCCCCATCCACTCAAAAACATCTCGAAACTGAGTCTTCAAGAATCCTGCCAGTTTGCTTAACATGGATGGAAGAGAAAAGGTGCCGTTCTTGTGGGAACGGCACCTTGGTTAATATGAAAGTATGATTTCCGTATGTACGGGATGGAATTAAGGCTGGGAGCTGTATTCCTCTTCCATTTTACGCTTTACTTCTTTCTCATCATCAAGCTCTGTATCGAACAGATGATCCCAGTCATCGTTATCGATCATATCGATTTGAGCTTCTACCAGCATACGTAGTCTTGTTTTGAAAACTTTCGCCTGCTTTTTCATATCTTCTACTTCAATATTAATGCGGCGTGATTTTTCAAGTGCTTCATTGATAATACGATCGGCATTCTTTTCTGCTTCTTTAACGATTAATTTCGATTCTTTATTCGCACTGTTTTTTACGTCTTCTGCGGTTTCTTGAGCGACGAGAATTGATTTATTGAGCGTCGTCTCGATATCGTTGAAGTGACCTAGACGTTCGTTCAATTGACTGACTTCGCGTTCAAGCTCTTTTTTCTGACGTATGACGATTTCATAATCTTTGATGACTTGATCGAGAAATTCATTGACTTCATCTTCATCATATCCTCTGAAACCGCGAGTAAATTCTTTGTTATGAATATCCAGTGGTGTTAATGGCACACCATCCACCTCCCCAAAGCATCTATCTATATTTATAAATTCGACAGGAACCTACGTTATCCTTCTTTGCTGCTGCATTAATTTAATTTTGATGTCATCACTTTATATTTTTCTTTCTTCGTTTCACCCAGCACTTCATCAAGCCGGCTCCTCCCTTTTCCACGTAAAGAAATGAGATCGCCTTCCTCTAATGAAAAAGAAGCGTCTTCTACAGTACGGAAATTGACCTTCACTTGGCCCGCTTCAATGAACATAGATGCCTTATTACGGGACATTCCGTAAATTTCCTTGACCATCACATCCAGACGTAAAGAAGAAACGGTCGTTTGTTTCGTGGACCATGTTTCATTGCTCTCTATGCGTGCAGATAATGGTTTTTCATCAAACTGTACGTTGGATCGTTTGATGCCGGTTAGGTTCATTTTAATGTAGTCACTAATCTCAGAGGCTGCTGTAATTTGAATCGTTCCATCCTGGACAACAAGGTCTCCCATTTTCTCTCTGCGAATCCCTAACGACATGAATGCACCCAGAACATCGCGATGTTCCAGCGTAACAAATTTTTGAGGATAGGAAGCTTCCAATAATGTCAGTTGAAAGTCTTCTTTTTCAATGATCTCATAATCGGGAGCGAGGATGGCTCGTTTTCGTTCACTAGCTTCCGCCCCACCTTCCAATCCGTATATTAGATCCAGGTCATTCCCCATAATCGCCTTCATGATCATCTGCTCCCTCGGGTCGAGAAAATCTGTCAGCTTCCGCTGATATTTAAGAGCTACATCTTCGCGAAAAGATAAGACTTGATCAATGAATGGCTTTTCTTCTTTTCGAAAGTGCTGATAGATATCCACCTAAAAAACCTCCATAACTACCAAAAGGAACAGATGTGAGAACATAAAGATGTGCTCTCTGATCTGTTCCTCGACTTATAATCCCATAATGATGTAATATAATTCGCCTAACCCTGCTCGTGCAAAGTTCAGGACGAGAATAGCCACAATCGGCGAAATGTCAATCATACCTAGTGGAGGAATGATTTTTCGGAAAGGCTCCAGGAAAGGCTCAGCCAACCGGGAAAGGACTTCTCCGAAACTGGATTCACGCGCCCCAGGAAACCAGGACATCAGAATGTAGATAATGAGAATCCAACTGTAAATTTGTAGTGCAGTCATTAAAATCTGAAACAAAAACGCCATGTCTTACCACCTTCTGTTTATATCATCGTCTTCTTGAGCAATCATTTCTGAAATAGACCCTGAAATTTCAACGTTATCAGGGGTACAAAGAAATGTTTGTGTTCCGAGTTTCTGAATATCTCCACCTATAGCATATACCGTTCCGCTTAAAAAATCTACAATCCGTTTTGCCTGATGGTGATCGACACGCTGTAGATTGATTACAACCGCCCGGCGATTTACCAGCTGATCAGCAATGTCTTGGGCTTCGTTATAGCTGCTCGGCTCACTCAATACCATTTTTGATGAGGATTTAGCACTTTTCAAACTGACTACATTGCCCGGCTCCTGTTTCTTCGTCGCTCGTTGACGCTGTGCAGCCTCTTCTTCGTAATCATCTTCCACTTCTTCCTCAATGTACTCGTATTCATCATCCAACGTGAAAAACGAACGAAATTTATTTTTCATGCTCATTTTCATCACCTCTGATTTTATTTATTCACCGACAAGACTGGAACCAAGACGGATATGTGTCGCTCCTTCTTCAATCGCCAGTGCAAAGTCGTTGCTCATTCCCATGGATAAATACTCACAGGGGGCATGACGATACCCTTTATCCCTGATGCGATCTCTTAGTGCCCTCAATTGGCGGAATACACCGCGCAATTTTTCTTCGTCATCCGTATGCGGGGCCATTGTCATCAGTCCGACCACTTTGACATTTTCGTAATGACTCAACACTTCTATAAAGGATTCAACCTCTGAAGCAGCTAACCCATGTTTGGATTCCTCTTCACTAATGTTGACCTGAATAAAACATGGGACCGGACAGCTGGCCCTTTTGTTTATTTCTTTAGCGAGGGACTTCCGGTCAAGAGAGTGGATCATGGAGACTTGTCCGATTACATCCTTTACTTTTCTCGACTGCAGGGTCCCAATAAAATGCCAGGTGGCCTGATCACCGATTTCCTCGTATTTTTCCAAAAGGCCTTCTTTCCGGTTTTCCCCAAGATGTTTGATCCCTGCCTCGAGCGCTTCTTGTGCACGTTCAGTAGTGACGTATTTGGTCACAGCTATAAGGGTAATTTCATTTTTAGGTCGTCCACTATTTTTACAAGCTTGTTCAATTTGTTGATTAATTTTTGCTAAGTTACCTTCAACCGACATGTTAGAACTCCTTCCCGCTCATCAAGTTCGAAGCGTGATAAACCCAAGCATACGCCCCGTGCTTCCCTGATCGCGCCGGTGGGAATAAAACGTTTTTTCTTCCTCGTATGTACAAAAATCAGTCATTTGAATATGGTCTTCCTTCAAGCCTTCTTCAATCATCATTCTCCGGTGAAGAACTTTCAGGTCTAATTGATATTTCCCTTTTCCTTTACTCATCACACATTCTTTTTTGTAGTTTTCAGGAATGAAGCTGATGACATGGTCATCCACCTCATAATGTTGCATACCAATGGACGGTCCGATGACGGCTTGTATGTCTTCGAGCTTACACCCTTTTTCTTGAAGCGCTCGAATCATCTTTCCTGCCATTCCGTTTACTGTTCCCTTCCACCCAGCATGAGCAATTCCTACCCATCCTGATTCAGAATCTGAAAAATATAACGGTACGCAATCAGCAAAAAAAGCCCCAAGTACCAGATTTTTCTCATTGGTAATCAATCCATCAACGTTTGAGACGGCCGTTTGTAAGGAAATAGTACCAGCTCCGCCATTCCTCTGATCTACAGAAGCGACCTCGGTGCCATGAACCTGCTCACCGATCACCCATCTGGAAAGTGGAATGCCGATCTCCTCGGCAATCGCTCGTCTATTTTTCAACACATCATCCTTTTTATCGGATACATGGAGCCCCATGTTCAGCGAATCGAAAGGGGCTTCACTATGTCCGCCCTGACGTGTTGTCAATCCTGCAGTCACATTCTGGTGGGAATGAAAACAAGTCATCTGTCTAATGGAATGTGATTGGAAAGGTTCCATTTGAACACCACCTCAATTTCACTCCATTTTAACACATTTTTCATCCAATTTCTTCTCTTATTCGTCTGATTCTGTCTTTTGAACCGTAGAAATACTTTTATAGCCATTTTTTTTCACTAAAATGACATCAGCCCCGATGTTTACGATTTGGTCCCACGGAATCGTCATCTCTTCTTCTTTCCCGAAAAGTCCCATCGCCTTCCCCTTCATAGTGAGGACGAGTCCCTTGAGACGGCCTCTTTGTGTATCGATATCAAGGTCGCTTATATAGCCCAGTCTTTCTCCTGTTTCCATCGCAATAACGTCTTTCATTTGCAGTTCCGTGATTTTCATTTTCTCCTCACTCTCCTTACTCCCACTATATGCATAGAATCAACAAATTAGAAAACAGAGAAAAGGATTCCACCCATTTACTCAAAACCGTATTCAAGTATATGCAGGATTGTGGAAGACTCAGTTTCGAGAGTTTTGTATAAGTGGATGGGGCTGCGGGGAATGGCTCGCTTTCCGCGGGAGCGCGGTGAGCCTCCTCGGACTGCGTCCTGCGGGGTCTCACCATGCACTTTTTTCCCGCAGGAGTCTCGCCATTCCCCTCCGCCCCTAGTCAAATAAGGGTCTCGTAACAGCTTCTGGAATCATTTGCTCCTACTCACAGCTAAAGTGGAAATATATATACTATGGCCTCTATTCTTGATGTGAAAGCTTGATATAGAGCGTTTTATAACTGCTTCTGATCGGGAAGGAGACAGCCCATCTTGGAATAGGGATTCGTTTCTCACATACATCAATCGGGGTAGTTGGGAAGCTGCGAGACTCCCGTGGGAGAAGGAGATAGGCGAGATCCCGCAGGACGCAGTCCGAGGAAGCTCGGCGCTCCCCCACTGGAAAGCGAGTAACTTCCCAACCGCCCCTGGGTCCCATTATGGCAAACGAAGCCCGAAAACATCTCGAAACTGATTCTTCCACAAACGGGAGCGTTTGTGGAAGAAGAGGAAGTCGGGGCATTAAAAAAAGCTTCTGCATGAGCAGAAGCTAAGGGTTCATTGGAACATAGTTGAATTCATTTCTTTGATGGCCGCTTTTTCTAGTCGCGACACTTGGGCTTGCGAGATTCCGATTTCTTCGGCCACTTCCATTTGCGTTTTTCCTTGGAAGAAGCGCTTCGTCAAAATCATTTTCTCTCGGTCGTTCAGTTTCTTCATTCCTTCTCTGAGCGATAGTTCATCGAGCCACACCGAATCTTTTTCTCGGTCATCTTTCAATTGATCAACAACGAAAATCGGATCACCGCCGTCGTTGTAGATCGGTTCGAAAAGGGATACGGGATCCTGGATGGCATCCATCGCAAAGACTACATCTTCGTGCGGGACTCCCATTCTTTCAGCAATTTCATGAGGAGCCGGATCTTTACTCGTCTCACTGATCATTTTCTCACGCATCTGCAAAGCTTTGTAAGCTGTGTCGCGTAAGGATCTGGAAACACGAATCGGGTTGTTGTCTCTTAAGTACCTGCGAATTTCACCAATGATCATGGGTACAGCGTAAGTAGAAAATTTCACATTGTGGCTTAAATCAAAATTATCAATGGATTTCATGAGACCGATGCATCCAACTTGGAACAAATCGTCTCCATACTCTCCGCGATTGTTAAAACGCTGAATAACGGATAAGACGAGGCGGAGGTTGCCATTTACCAGCTTTTCTCTTGCCTCCAGCTCTCCACTTTGCAAGCGTTCAAACAGGTCTCTCATTTCTGCATTTTTCAGTACCGGAAGTTTTGATGTATCTACGCCGCATATCTCTACTTTATGTCGTGTCAATGTAAGACCCTCCCAGGAAGCTGTAATCAGTTCTCAGTATCTCCCTGGGTGGGAAAATTATGCATCAACGGGTCGTCGTCTGTTAGACCATTTTGTCGAATTCACGTTGCAGCCGGCGGATAATCTTCTTCTCAAGCCTTGATATATATGACTGTGAGATGCCCATCATGTCTGCCACATCTTTTTGCGTTTTTTCTTTTTTTCCAATCAATCCGAAACGGAGTTCCATGATTTGTTTTTCACGGTCATTCAACTGTTCAAGCGCTGATTTAAGTAACTTCTTGTCGATTTTCTTTTCGATGCCCTTCGTAATTAAATCCTCGTCTGTTCCTAAAATATCAGATAATAAAAGTTCATTTCCGTCCCAATCCACATTCAATGGCTCATCAAAGGATACTTCCGTTTTTAACTTATTGCTTTTTCTAAGATGCATGAGAATTTCATTTTCTATACAGCGGGAAGCGTAGGTCGCGAGTTTGATTTTCTTTTCCGGATCAAACGTGTTTACCGCCTTGATGAGTCCGATAGTTCCAATACTAATTAAATCTTCTATGTTCAACCCCGTGTTTTCAAACTTCCTGGCGATATAAACGACAAGTCTTAAATTCCGCTCGATGAGCATCGCACGTGCCGCCTTATCCCCTTTTGGAAGAAGTTCAAGCAATTCTCTCTCTTCTTCTCTAGATAATGGTGGTGGCAGAGCTTCACTTCCACCAATATAATAAATCTCATCTTGTTTGATTCCGAGCTTCATAAGTAAGCGATAATACCATAGCCGCGCTTTAAAGAACCATTTGAACATGGAATCCCCCTCCTGAAATCACGCTGATTTGCCTTTGACCATTAAGTGCGGATGGATGAGCATTTGATATAATCGATCGTGTGTCAAATCCTGTTGCTGCACCCCTAATAGAGGTGCTTTCATTTCCAAGTTTCCTGCCTCTGTTTTAACCGTAATCTTATCCACCAGTAACGTCACAAGCAACTGTCCTGTAACCCCTGCCGCCTGATAGGGGACAAGCCGAACAGAGGATTGAATATCATCCGGTAAGTCCGCTAAAGCGGTTACGACATGATCCACTTCCAGCTGCTGGAGCTGTTCCTTTGAGAAAAATTGTTCCCATAAAAAAGAATCGGCGAGAAAAACCATTTTCCGACTGACCGGATCCACGAGCTGGTTTCCGCTGTCCACTAAACCTTTGCAATGGGCGGTCCTGCCATTCCACTCCACCGTCACATCATAAATATCCTCAAGCTTCATCTTATGGACGCTGACTTGATTCAAGCGCCATTTTGTAAAAACAAAGGAACAAGGAAAACCAATGACTACAAACAACCAACTGACCGGGTCTCCATAACCACCACTGAATGTTACGATTGAACCCCCTTGTAAGCTGATCTCTGTCGCAAGAAAATAATGAACCCCCATCATGCTTCCACCGATGGCGAAGGTAATAAAATAAAAACTGATCCACTGGACAAAAAATGCGCGGAGAGAGGTGTAGGAAAAGGCCACCCAGATGATGAACATCGAAAAAAAGATTTTCCCGAAGCTTCCAACGAGCCAGGAATCCGGCATATAAATGCTAATCGGGACAATCGTTGAGGCGACAAAAGCCCCAGTGATCATTCTCGTTTTCGATGATTTCGCTCTCGTAATCCCCTGCGTAAGCGATAAGATCATGCCATCCATCAAAAGGTTGAGCAACCAGACAGCATCAAGATAAATGATCCCCTCTCCCCCCTCCTCTTTATCTGCTGTACTGAAAGTATAAGCCCGTCCGGATAAAAAGTCTGTCACAATCTGAACTACTCGCTAGCAAGTTTTGTAGAAGGATGGAAAGAACTCCTTTATTCAACAAACGCTCCCTTTTCTTGAAGACTCAGTTTCGAGGTGTTTTCGGGGTTCGTTGCCGTGTGGGGCGTCAGGGGTGGTTGGGAAGCTACTCGCTTTTCTGTGGGGGAGTGGCAAGCTTCCTCGGACTACGTCCTGCGGGATCTCGCCTACCTCCTTCTCCCACGGGAGTCTCGCAGCTTCCCAACCACCCCTTTCGATATAGGTGAGTAACGAACCCCTTTACCAAGTTGGATTTGCCTTCCACGATCCCACTGTTAGAAGCATAAAGCGCTCTGTATTAAGTTTTCAGGATTCTAACACCTGAGTATGGGAGTTTATTCTTACAAATCCATCAAGCTGAATGGCTGCTTAATCTAGAAGTGGTTTCGAGACACTTACATGGTAAAGGGGCGGAGGGGAATGGGGAGACTCCTGTGGGAAAAAAGTGCATGGTGAGACCCCGCAGGACGCAGTCCGAGGAGGCTCACCGCGCTCCCACGGAAAGCGACTCATTCCCCGCAGCCCCCATCCACTCGACAAAAGTCTTGAAACTGAGTCTTACACAACCCTGCCATTATCTTGAATAATTATTTAGGATGGAAAGTACAAAAAGGGGAAATAAAAAACCCGCCACACTGGAATGTGTGGCGGGTTTGGGTGGTTATTTTATCGACGACGGTTGCGGTTACGCAGGAACGTCGGGATATCAAGCGTGTCTTCTTCTTGATTCGGCTTGTTCTGTGGTTGTGGCGGAGCTTGACGACGAGGTGGTTGTTCCTCTCGTACGTTACGCTCTGGCTGTTGTTGTTCTACTTGCTTTTGCTGGTTCACAGGGTTCACGGTTGGACGCTTTTTCTGTTGACCTTGAGCAATTTGTGCTTCATCGAAACCTGTAGCAATAACGGTAACAACGATTTCATCTTTCAGGTTTTCGTTGATCACAGAACCGAAGATGACGTTTACTTCCTGATCTGCTGCAGAAGTTACGATGTCAGCCGCTTCCTGAACTTCATATAGGCTCAAGTTGGCACCGCCGCTGATGTTCATCAGGACGCCGTGTGCACCGTCGATGGAAGTTTCAAGCAATGGAGAGGAGATCGCCTTTTTGGCTGCTTCAGCCGCACGATTTTCTCCTGTCGCAATACCGATTCCCATAAGAGCGGATCCTTTGTCGACCATGATTGTTTTCACGTCGGCAAAGTCCACGTTGATCAATCCTGGTACGGCAATCAAATCGGAAATACCTTGTACACCTTGACGAAGGACGTTATCCGCTTCACGGAACGCTTCAAGCATTGGCGTATTCTTATCGACGATCTCAAGCAAACGGTCATTTGGGATGACAATCAGTGTATCAACCGCGCCTTTAAGGCTTTCTGTACCACCGCTCGCTTGTGTAGAACGCTTACGTCCTTCAAACGTGAATGGTCGAGTGACAACACCTACAGTTAGAGCGCCTAGCTCTTTGGCCACTTGGGCGATAACGGGAGCGGCCCCTGTACCTGTTCCGCCTCCCATTCCTGCAGTAACGAAGACCATGTCTGCACCTTGGAGGGCTTCTTCGATTTGTTCTTTACTTTCTTCTGCGGCTTTACGACCGACTTCCGGATTCGCACCTGCACCAAGTCCACGAGTCAGTTTTCCACCGATTTGCATTTTTACTTCTGCTTTTGAAAGGTTAAGCGCTTGTGCATCCGTATTGACGGCGATGAATTCAACGCCTTGGACACCATGCTCAATCATACGGTTAACGGCGTTGCTTCCGCCGCCACCTACTCCGATTACTTTAATCGTTGCTAGTTGGTCCATGCTTGTATCAAAATCTAACATCTTACGTTCCTCCTAATACACGAGATTACAAGATTTATTGGTTCGTCCGTCCCTTGACCGACTCAAACTTGTTCATTAATCAAAGAAATACTTCAAGAGATTACTGAAACCTGATTCTTTTTTCTTCTCTGGTTTCTCTGTTTCTTCTTTCGGTTGTTGCTTGGTCGCACGTTTTTGCTTTTTAGGTTGAGGCTTTTCCTGAAATTCTTCAGTTACAGATGGAAAGATCTCTTTGCCTTGTATTTTCGCATTACGATAGGCGAATTGCAAGATTCCTACCCCACTCGTAAACTGCGGTTCTCTTACTCCGATGTAATCCGGAATCGCCAGTCTTACGTTTGCGTGGAAAACATCCTGCGCTAACTCAAGAACACCAGGCATGTTCATCGTACCTCCGGTCAGTACAAAGCCTCCCGGAAGTTCGCGCACACCCATGCGTTGGATCTCCTGGGCAGCAAAGACAAAAATTTCTTCTAGTCTAGCTTCAATCATATCAGAGATTTGCAATTGATTGAATGCCTGTTGACGATTACTTCCAATAATCGTGACAGAAAAATTTTCCTCTTCATTCGCATCATCAAAAAATGCGTGACCGTGTTCCATTTTCACCTGCTCTGCTTCTTCCGTAGAAGTCCTCAGGCCGATCGACAAATCTTTCGTTAAGTTGTCACCACCAAAAGGAATCATGCTCGTTCCTTTCAAATGTCCTTCTTCAAATACCGAGATCGTCGTAGAGCCACCTCCGACATCGATTAGCGCTACGCCTAGATTCGTTTCATCACCGGATAACGAGACAGTTCCAGAAGCTAGCGGCTGCAAACAAACATCCAATACTTCCAAACCTGCTCGTTCTACACACTTCAAAGTATTATGTAAAACGGTTTTGGCACAGGTAATAATCATACCTTCCATCTCAAGACGTACGCCGATCATTCCTCGTGGGTCTGTGATTTCATCCTGACCATCTACGATAAACTGACGAGGAATCACGTCGATAATCTCTCTTTCCGGCGGCACAGATACCACTTGAGCTGCATCGATTACTCGAGTAATGTCTTCGTTTCCAATTTCCCTGCTTTCACTGGAAACGGCGACAACACCGTGGCATGGCTGCAATTGAATATGATTGCCATTCACACCCACAACGACACGATCGATTTTCATATCCACCATGCGTTCGGCCTGTTCGACCGCTGAGCGGATCGAATGGACCGTTTGATCGATATCTACGATCGCGCCTTTCTTCATGCCGTTCGATTTAGCTGTTCCCACCCCAATAATATTGAGGTTATCATTCATAATTTCTCCTATAATCACTTTGATTCGACTTGTGCCTATATCTAAACTTACTAAAATTTCATTTTGATTCACCAGTGACGCACCTCCTGTAGCAAGCCATATAAGTAGTTCAAAGCATATCGAATTCACGCTTAAAATACAATCTTTGAAATACAAACGTAAATGAAATGATATATTCCATGGGGTATATCCTTGGAATATGAGAGAAAAAACTCGCTCCTATGTTGTTTTCCACAGGGTTTCGTGAATTTCCTCTTAAATACGTTTATTTTTTTCTGAATTTTGTTAGCAATTTTTGGTCGATGACAATTCTTCTGACGATAGCAAGGTTCCTGAACAACCGTACACCGAAGGCAAAGACTGCTGCAAGATAAAGATCCACGCCTAATTGAACACCGAGGAAGGCAAGTAATGCAGCGAGTGTAATGTTAAAAAAGAAACCGGTCAGAAAAACAGTGTCATCGAACGTTTTTTCTAACTGTGCCCTGATCCCACCAAGAAGCGTGTCAAAAGCGGCAAGCACAGCAATGGATAAATAATCGGAATAGGCATCCGGGATACGGATATCCGTCAAGATGCCGAGGGTCACACCGATGATCAGAAATAAAAGGGGTAACCACAAATTAACCACCAGCTTCTTCTAAAATTTCTAAATGGAGTGGATCATCGTACTTGGGAAGCACCAATTGTTCTTTCACTTCAAAAACAATCTCCATATTGTCGATATTGAATATATCTTGTGTGGGGCTTGCTTTCATGTGATCCTGCAATTTTTCAGGATCTTCAGCCAGCACCCTAATGGTCAGCGGAAGCGAACCGATTGGCCGATTATTCACATAGGTCGATCCATTTACATCCCTCACTGGGGAAAGATTTGTCAATCGTTCATTCCCTATGCTGATATCTTCAGCTCCATATGTGTTCAGTTCATTTAAAAGTCGACTGAGAAGATGAGGGGAAACGCTGGGATATTCCTGCCCGTCAGCACCCTCTTCAAAAATAGGACGGATGGTCAGTTCCACGCCTGCCCCCCTTTTTTTCTGAAGACCTATCTTCTTCTCCAAAGACTCAATGGAAGATTTCAATGTCTCCACTTGTTCGCGTGACGTCTGCTTTTCATAATTTTCAATGGTCTGATCAGCCCCAGCAATTTTCTCTAAGAGGTCCTGTTGGTGTTCCTGCTGGGTCTTCAGATCTTCTCGCACTTCCCATACATCTCTTGTATCTCGCATCTCCGTTTCATGGGAGGTCGTTTGAAACTGTACAGCCACCATGAATCCAATCAATAGAAAAACGGTGGATAGCAGCCACTGTGTTCTTCGCTTCATGTTGATCACCCTTCGGCGGATAGCCTTGCCTTCATTTCCAATTGATTTACTTTCGATAATTGCACATCAACATTTTCGTTGAGGAGCTGATCGACGACACCTCTGGTCAGGTTAAGGCTTGAATGAAGAACCTCCGGGTCCCCGATCGCAGAAATGACGAACGGAGCCGGGTGTTGAACGCCGTCCACAGTAATGACCGGTCCTGTACATGCAATATAACTATCTCTCATATACCTTTGTCCATTGATGGCAATGGCCTTTGCTCCAGCGCTGAGAAGTTCATTGATCACACTGTGAATATGACTTTCATGAACGATATACTGATTCACCTGATCTTCATCTGGTATATATTCCGCATCGCTTAGAACGACTTCCACCCCGTGGCCTTTAATCGGAACCTCACCATTCAGCATCTGAAGCTTCTTTTTACGTTCGACGAAGTCGGCTACCACCTGTTCACGATCCGCCATCTCATTCTCGAAGTCTTGAATCGTATGCCGTTTGCCTTTTAACTCCTCACGCAGCTGCTTGTTCCTTTTTTCCATTTCCAGCAGCTGTTGTTGATAAAAGTATTCTTTTTCCCATTGCGAATCGTTCAGTTGAACCATCTGTGGTGAACTCTTTGTCAGTTGATAGCTGTAACTAACAAGAAAACCGGAGATAAGAAGGACAAGAGATAAGATGATCGGTTTTCCTTTAAGCCTCTTCATCCGTATTCTCCTCTTCCTCACCTGCTCCTGAGTCACCTTGCGCCTCTTCTTCTTCCCCCGATTCAGGATATTCCTCGAAATAGGCCCCTACATCGATATGTATGATCCCTTCAGCTCCTTCATCAAGCTGTGCAACGATGGAAGGATAAGCCGGCATTTTTTCGGCAAAACTGCGGATCGAGGCCTGCACTTGATACCCATCATTCATGTAAAGAAGAATTTGATATGGATTCCCGTCACGTGGGTCCCAATGGATTTCCGAAATGAGACTGCTTACACTTGAAGGCAGTTCTTTCAACTCTTGAGAGATTTCTTTCAGATACGTTTCCTTATTGAACCCGACAAGGATTGGAGCATCTCCTCCAGGGAGAGCCGTTTGTCCATCCAAGCGAGATCCATCTTCAAGAATGGCATGAAAGGCACCATCCTGTTTGACGTAACCGATTCGTTCCGCTTCCTTCACTTCAATCTGGACATTGTTCGGGAAGGAACGGTCGATGGAAGCAAAGGTGATTTCTTGATGCGACTCGATCTGCTGTTTCATCTCTTCTTCATCGACTCTCCAATAATTCGTGGATGTTGTGACTCCGGCAAGCTCGATAATTTCTTCCTCAGATACGTGGTACTCACCTTCCACAACTATATGACGAACATTACTGAGTGGCGACTGGAGATAAATGACCGTCGCAATCAGCAGAAATAGAATAGTCAAATACAGAATCAGGCGACGATTGGCTTTTTTCCGCCTCGTCTGTTTCAATTTTGGTATGCGATCTTCTATGGAAACCACTTTTCTCTCTTCCATAACGGGCATTTCTCCTTATTGCTAGACACCCTTTACGCTGTTTGTCCTAGCTGTTTGAAAGAATGATGTTCCTCTAAAAGATGCCGAGCTTACTCTACATCTATACGTTTCCCATTATATCACAAAAATAGAGTTAAATATTGATAGAGTTTTACTAGTTTCCTATCAATTTTATTACAGGAAAACCCGCATTTCGATGGGGCTCAAGTGATTTCGCTAAATTCGTTTACCCATTCTCCATCTATGCTAAACTTCCAATAAGAAATTCTTCTTTATTTCCACCTTCAACACTCGCTCCCGATTGTGGAAGACTCGATTTCGAGATGTTTCGTGGTTCGTTTGCCTTTTTTTGAGCGTCAGGGGTGGTTGGGAATGGGGAGACTCTTGCGGAAAAAAAGTGCTTGGTGAGACCCCGCAGGACGGAATCGGAGGAGACTCAAGAGAATAGAGGAAGTTCGATTAAGTTCGGCACGTCCTGTGCCAACATCGAACGACCCCACTTCGTGTGGGGCCCCGCGGAAAGCGAGTCATTCCCCTAAGCCCCCATTCACTAAACAAAAGTCTCGAAATCAAGTCTTTCGCAATCCTGCCATATTGTTAAACAAATATATTACAAAATATAAAAGACCATGGGGGTCCATGGCCTTTTTATTTTGTAGAGAAGCGGCTGACGCTGAGGAGTAATCCCAGGGATGCGAGCGTTAATGTGAGGGATGACCCTCCATAGCTGACAAGCGGAAGGGTAATTCCGGTAACAGGAATCAACCCTGTGACTACACTGATATTGATCATGACTTGAATGCTAATCATTCCTACAATGCCAAGGGCAAGTAATGAGCCGAAAAGGTCCGGGGCGAGAAGACTTGCTCGAATCCCCCGCCATAAAAGAATAAAGAAAAGACCAAGGACGAGAAGTCCACCAAGGAATCCTAGTTCTTCAGCAAGTACCGCAAAAATGAAGTCCGTCTGAGGTTCAGGCAGATAGAAAAACTTTTGCATGCTGTTTCCTAACCCTAATCCCATTAAACCGCCCGGGCCGATCGCATATAAAGACTGGATGATCTGAAACCCTGCTCCTAAAGGGTCTTCCCATGGATGCAGGAACGCAGTGATCCTTTTTATACGATAAGGAGCAGAAGCAATCAATCCGACCATTCCTGCTGCTCCCGCGCCGGCAATCCACATAAAGTGGCTGATGCGTGCGCCTGCTGTAAACAACATGACAAGGCATGTCCCTACCATGACGACGCCTGTCCCCAGGTCGGGTTGAAGCATAATGAGTGCGAACGGAAACAAAATCAATGCTAGAGCTGGCAGGAAGCCTTGTTGGAAAGAGTTCATGAGTTTTTGGCGTTCCGATAAAAAGCGCGCAAGGAAAAGGATCAAACCAAGTTTCATAAATTCTGATGGCTGGATGCTGAACATCCCCACCCCAATCCAGCTTCGTGCACCTCCGCGGACCATACCCACTCCGGGAATGAGTACGAGCACGAGAAATACCAGGCAAATGATCATTATCATCTTTGAATGCCCATGCCATACATAGTACGGGATTCTGGATAACACAACCATGGCAATCAGACCGGCGGTTGCAAAAAGAATCTGCCTTTTTGCGTAAAACCACGGATCATCAAACTTATATTCGGACCAGATGCTCGATGAACTGTAAACCATCACGACCCCGATGATCAAAATTCCGAGTATGGCGGCAATCAACCATAAATCCGGCTTTTTTTCTTCCATAAAAAAAGCCCTACCTCCCATCTAAGTGGAAAACAGGGCTTAAGCTTGTCGCACAAAGCCCTTATTAGAGCTTATGCACAGCTTGGATAAACATGTGACCTCTTTCTTCAAAAGTACGATACTGATCCCAGCTCGCACAAGCAGGTGAGAGCAGGATGACATCGTCCTCGGCAGAGTATTGGTATGCCTGATCGACGGCTTCCTGCATCGTTTCTACTTTAGTGACTTTCTCAATGCCAGCTTCCCGAGCCGTTTCGCTTAATTGATCAGCCGTTTCTCCAAACACGACCATTGCTCTGACGCCTTTCATGTGTGGAATCAGTGATTCGAAGCTCGTCCCCCGGTCAAGTCCACCCGCGAGCAGGATAACTGGATTCTCAAATGATTTCAGCGCATAAGAGGTCGCTAAAATATTCGTCGCTTTTGAATCATTGTAGAATAAACGTCCATTCTTTTTCGTCACGAATTGCAGGCGGTGTTCAACTCCTGCAAAGGTTGTCAATACATCAACAATCGCCTTGTTGCGTATTCCATTGACTTTCACCGCTGCTACGGCAGCCAGGATGTTCTGCAGGTTTTGTTCCCCCACTAAAACGATATCCTGTTTTTTCATGATTCGTTCGTCTTCAAAGTAAATGAATGTATCATCAGCCCAGGCGCCTTCCCCTTCTTTACTAATGGAAAAAGGCACGCGTTTCGCTTTCACATCAGGCAAAAACCTGGCGATACTTTCATCATCCGCATTGTAGACCAATGTATCATCAGCTGTCTGATTCGCTGTTATTTTCGCCTTCGCCTGATGATAATTTTCTAACGTATGGTGATAATCAAGGTGTGCTTCATAAAGGTTGAGCCACACCGCGATCTCAGGATGGAATTTTTCCGTCCCAAGCAATTGAAAGGATGAAAGTTCGGTTACCATCGTTTCATCTGCATCCGTGCTTCTCGCCACCTCACAAGAGACATGCCCGATATTCCCTGCAAGCGAAACCTTTTGCTGATCGGCTTGAATCATTTCATGGATCAACGTCGTCGTTGTCGTTTTCCCGTTCGAGCCTGTCACAGCTACTAGTGGGCCTTCATGGAGGAAGCTTGCCAATTCCACTTCGGTAACGACCGGAATATTGCGTTCCTCCGCTTCTGCGATGACAGGATTTTCATAAGGGATGCCTGGATTCTTAACGAGGTAATCCACGTCATCCAATACGGACAGCGGGTGTCCTCCCGTGATGACCTCTGCCCCTTTTTCTATCAACTGACGTACAGCAGGATCATTTTGATCAGCCTTCAAATCATTAATTCGTACATGGATGCCGCTGTCTAAGAATAACTCAGCAGCTGCTGTACCACTTTTCGCAAGTCCTAGTACGAGAACTTGTTTGTATGGAAAGTTCTTTAATTTTTTCATCCGAACATCACCTCAATATAAATACCGATCACAGCGAAGACAAGTCCTACAGCCCAGAATGTCGTTACGACACGCCATTCAGACCAGCCCTTCAATTCATAATGGTGATGAAGCGGACTCATTTTAAAGACACGTTTACCTGTCGTTTTAAAAGAGATGACCTGAATGATCACAGACAGGGTCTCAAGGACAAACACACCGCCGATGATGACAAGAATGAGTTCAAGTTTCGTTAAGATGGCGATGATAGCGATCGCTCCACCTAATGCAAGCGATCCTGTATCTCCCATGAAGACTTTCGCCGGGTGAGCGTTGAACACGAGAAAACCAAGCAACGCTCCGACAATAGCTAGAGAGAAAATGGTAATTTCAACATTCATCTGACCTGTCCACGCTAGAATAGCGAATGCGCCAAAAGCGATAGCTGCCGTTCCTGCCAGCAGTCCATCAAGGCCATCCGTCAGGTTCACAGCATTCGAAGCACCAACGAGCATAAACAGGATCAGCAAAGCATATCCCCAGCCAAGGTCTACCTCAAAGGTTGTGCCGGGAATACTGATATACGTTGGGAAATCCGAATTTCTAAGAATGAAATAAACAACGAGGGCAATAACGATCTGCCCGAGCATTTTTTGTTTCGACGTAAGGCCCAAGTTTCTTTTCATCGCCACTTTAATATAATCATCCAGGAACCCAAGCAGCCCATACCCGACTAACACAAATAACACGAGGAACAATTGTGTGTTCCCAGTGTCCGGGGTGAACCAAAAGGATGCAAGGATGGTGGTGATGACCACAGCTACAATGATCATCACCCCTCCCATCGTGGGAGTTCCGGATTTTTTCTGGTGGGATTCAGGGCCCTCATCCCTAATAGCCTGACCGAACTTCAACCTTCTCAAAAAAGGGATGATCATCGGCGAGATCACAACAGTGATTGCGAATGAAATAGCCATAGTGATTAGTAGTATGTATTCGTTCATGTGTAGTTCTCCTCCTTTTCCATCATCATCGCCTATCGATCAATCCACGAGATTTTCAAGTAATTCTTCTAGTTTCATTCCTCTGGAAGCTTTGATGAGTACGACGGTGTCCGCTGTCAGCTTTTTGCGGACGTGATGACTTAACGTTTGTTTTTCTGTAAAATGATGCGTTTCAATGGAAGGGTATTGTTTGTCTACGGCATCCGATATAGCCTTGGAATACTCGCCGATCGTATAAACCG
>NZ_QUAE01000036.1:0-16434 GCF_003386945.1 Halobacillus trueperi
ACGTCTCGCACCCTTCGGAAGTTCGTCAGTTCCTATCTCAAAGAACGATTCTCACCCTATCTAGTTTTTCAGCCGTGAGGCATATCCGTCGGCATACCTTAGCTATGGCTTCAGCCTTCGTTCTGCCTAATCCACCTGGGCTCCACACCCTAAGACCTGTCCGTCTTAACGCATGGAGGAGTATTGACGGGATGGTTTCGGGAAACATGGATCCTTCATTCCCATCCTCCGTTGTACAGTTGAAATTTAATCAAATAAACTTCCTGCCTTTCACGCTAAAATGCGCTTATGGCAGAACTTGTCGCGCGCCCCCTTTTGCTGAAGACTCGATTTCAAGAAGATATTCTTCACTAGTAAAGAAACAACTACATATTAAAATTAATCTTTTTTCTTTTTCCCTATGTTATAACCCGTAATAATACCAGCTATAGTTAAGATAAGTATGCGCTCATCAAAGTCATCGAAAATCAATCCAAAGCCTGTCCAGACTACTAGAAAAGCTAATATTGAACTTATTAAAGCTCTCAACTTACCCCACCTCTCCCTTAGTACTCTTCTTTGGCACCTACCTTGATTTTTACTATGTATTGAGCAAATGCTTATATCGCAAACGCCCCCATTTCCATAAGACTCGATTTCGAGATATTCTTAAGTTCGTTATCTTAATTTAACTGTCCCTTTACCTAAAGCAGGTAGCTATTTTTTCGTGAATTGAAATTATTAACCCATATAATGAAACGTAGAGTAGTAATTTCCCGTAATACATGTAATCATATCTGGAGGTGCATGATGAAAGACATTTTCAAACTTATACTCGCAGTAATTTTAGGTATAGCATTGTGGGATGGAATAAAATACATATGGAATCTACTAATTTAAATCGTTAAAAAACAACCATTTTTTGGTTGTTTTTTTACTGTCAATAAGTTATCAATGTATTATTGCGGAAAAGCCCCCCGTTTCTTCAAGACTCAGTTTCGAGATAATACTGCTGAGAACTCAGGTTTATTAATATCATTCCATCGAAGGAATGTTCATTTTTCAGTATTAGTCAGCTGTTCTCAATATAGGGTTTAGAAAGAACAATAAAACAACACTAAGTATTAATGGAAAGGAACTCCACGCCATCAAGGTTTGAATTTTTATTCCCATTCCCAAGAAAATTGATGTCACTGCGTATGAAAGTGGAATTAACCCTAATGACCCAGTACGAATCAAACTCATTACGCGCCCTACTTTTTCTTGGCTCGCATACGACTGGACCAATGAAATCAATGGAATGTTAACTCCGGGATTAAGCATACCGATGAAAATAATAATACTCACCGCAACCACGATAGAATTTACTTGACTAAAAATAAGCATGCCTACCCCTTGAAGACCAATTAGATACAGTGCATAAGCCCCTCTCTTACGTTGTATGTTCATAACTCCTATAAGGACTGAACCAAGGACCATTCCAAACGTAAATCCACCTTGCACAAAACTAAAGTCTACCGAGCTTCCATTGAGTACTCCCTCTACGAATATCGGTAGTCCCATCATTAAAGGACCAGATATAAAAAAGTTTACAATAATTGTAATGATAAACAAAGCCCTCAACAAAGAAGAATTCCATGTATAGGTGAACCCCTCCCTTAACTGGACCTTAAAAGATTGCTGATTAATGTTACCTTGTTTTTTTTGATGTTTGTCAGTCCATTTTATGAATAAAACACCTATTCCAGATATGATTAAAAATAAACCAATCAAAATCAAAACAGTGCTATAGCTGAAGATGTTAATTAAAATTCCTGCGAGTAAAGGACCAGTAAATAAAGCAATTTGAATAGCCCCTTGGAGTAAAGAGTTCGCTCTTGTTAGTTGATTTTCTCTAACTACTTTAGGTATCAGTGCATCCCTGGATGGCTCAAATAACCCTCCGCATGCCCCAAAGAAAGTTGCATTAATTACGAGCACCCATATAGGAACTTCTGGCAATAATACGAAAAGTCCTGCAAGTAATATTACTAGAAAAGCTAACGATAGATCAGAAAAGGACATGATTTTCGTTTGTCTGCTTCTATCTGCAACTACCCCTCCTATGACCATAGAAACCATCCGCATGGTCGTTAAACAAACCAATACGATGCCAAGAGAAGCTTCCATACCGAGACTTTCTACTACATACCAGGATTGAATAAACATAAACATTGAGAGACTTAAGCTTGAAACTACAGTGGTAAACCAAAGTAAAATAAACGACTTTGATTTTGATAAAGGAATCGTTGCTTCACTTTCCAATTGCTTTAAACTTTCCATATAACCTCTCCTCTAATAGTTTTTTTACACGGTAAAATTATTTTTACTGTTTGTCCAAAAAAAGAGAACTTTTTAAGATTCCCCTTTTTTCTTTTCATAGAGGCCTTCTTCCACTTGCAAGCCAAGGATATGGAAATAATAAAGTTTAGAATCTGACGAAGGTTCTGGTCTTTGTATTTCCGCAAGCTCCTCCATTAATGTTGAAAACTTCTGCTGCCAAGCTAAAAAATCTTCTTCTTTTGCATGAATCTCATATGCACTAGATCTATACTTCCACATAGCGGGATCCTTTGAACCAGATTCGTCTTGTAGGGATTCTTCAGATGCAGCGAGTATTCGTCTTTTGGATTGTTCCAACATACTTACCATCATCCGTCTAACTGTTTCTGTCATATCAGAATACGGAATTAAAGACTGATCAGGTACGAAGCCACCTGCAACAGCTTGATAAAATTTTTGTACAATCCCATTTTTCTCTTCTTTATGTACAATTTCTACTAATTCATTTCTCTCTAACTCTTTTAAGTGGTAGTGAATACGAGCTCTTGATAGATCAAATACTTCTGAAAGTTGTTGCCCGGTTTTGGGTTTTTCCATTAGGCGCAAAAGTAATTCGGACCTAAACGGATCAGCTAAAGCTTTAAGCTGTTCATGTGTAGTCAATAACTTTATATCTTTCATCTATACTGTTCACTCCATTTACTCGGTAAAATTATTTTAACAATAGTATGTAGGAAGCCTTTAATATTGTCAATTACTTGCTTGCAATTGAATAAGAAAGCGATCACTCTTTATTAAGCAATCGCCCCCGTTAGTTTTACAATGCGCCCCTATCCCGATATAAAAACAACGTAGGTGCATTTAATAAAATGGTAACAATGACAAGTAAAGTTGAAGCAACAGCTACAGCGTGCATCTCCGACAGAGCAGACCAGTCTTCAATGTTTACCAAGTAAAGGTTATAAAAAATTTGTAAACATATTGCGATAGCACAAGCGCTGAAACTGATAATGGTAAGAGCAATCCATTTCTTATTCATCTGTTTTTTACCTAACGCAAGATTAATAATAGGAATTATCCAAGCAACTAATCCAAGTACCAAACTGCCGATGTTAAGCCAACCAGCATCGAACATATTTCATCCCACCTTCATTTTTTCTTTCTAATTTCTCCTTAACAAAATGTCTCGATTGCAGAACATAATACAAAAAGACTCTTCCACTAATCTGCTCCGTCAGTTAAATAGTTAAATGCGACGGTATTCCTTGCGCTTATGTAATTAAGGGCTAATGCTCTATTGAACAATTGCCCCCATTACTTTAAGACTCGACTTTGAGATAATGTCCCCTTTTTTACTAAATTAGGATAATCCTTAGAACCCTGTGATTATAGTACCTATCGTGAACACTAACCCAAATAAAAAATAGATATAAGATGTTGCTCTTTTATTTGATTGGAAATTAACTATACTAAAAATAAAGAGCACAACACCAAAAATAAAAACACCAATATTTACGTTAATAAAAGCTATTCCAATTGATAATAGCAAGAAAAGAAGTCCGATTTTCCTCATATAAACACCCTTTATTGTATAACATCTACTTTCTTAATGTTTACTTTTTTTAATGAATTGCCCCCCCATTTACGAAGACTCTACTTCAAGATAGCACCGATAATTTTTTCTTTTTTCTTATGTCTATGTACTTTTGTGTGATCATTCCTGCATTAAAAACCGATACAATCATAATGAAATAGAAAAGT
The DNA here is from genome assembly GCF_003386945.1 of Halobacillus trueperi. NCBI lineage: Bacteria > Bacillati > Bacillota > Bacilli > Caryophanales > Bacillaceae > Halobacillus > Halobacillus trueperi. Next base: position 4,063 of record NZ_QUAE01000036.1, read on the forward strand.
ACTCGAATAGGTATGAACCTTTCCTCACCAGTAAACTCAATAAATGAGAATGAATTTATTACAAAACCGATGGCAGCAAGTAGGATTAAGACAAACTGTACTCTTATAGACTTAACCATTATGAATATTCACTCCTTACTTTTTCAGACTTTTTTACCGATACTGGGCATGTATTAATACTCAAGGGGGTTAGTCAAAATGTAGCTATCGCCCCCGTTTCCATAAGACTCGAATTCAAGATAAACAAAGCTATGGGTGGTTCTTATGCCTTTATCGGAAACGCTAGAACCGTCCACTCACTTCCTATAAATTTTCTATTCGTTCATATAATTTTTGATAATTTTTTTCTTCACTCCCTTTTTTCTCAACATACCAAATATCTTCACGATTTTCTTCGCCACCACTATACATGTAAATCACCGCAAAATGGTCTGTTTCAATCACTTTTGGTGCATTTTCGTATGACATTCCTTCTGTAACAAAAGGTAGATGCCTCTTCTTAGTGTTAATAAAAACAGTAGGAATAACGACTTCCTTAAACGAAAGGGTATATTTGTCTTGGGAGGCTTCTTTAAATACATCCGGCATAATAAATAATGCATCATATTCCTCCAAGGTAGCATTATCTTTTATTAGCTTACTTAGCTCTATTGTTGTGTAGGTAACTTTGTCTGTTTCCACTGATGGTGGAGATCCTACAACAGCAATATTTAGTTTAGATTGTAATGTGTCATCTTCATTACTTTCAGTGGATTCTGCCTCTCCATTCGAACAAGCAACGAGAAATAACAGCAAAATATAACAAACATAATATTTCTTCAATATAGTCACCCCTATTTATACCATTCAAAAATCGTTTATAAAGCCGTATAATTATGATGTTCTTGGAATTCAACTGATTTTGGAGGATTTTCATCCTCCAAACGACCATCCAAACAAAAAGAAAAATGTAAAACCAGCATAAACCACACTGATGATTGAAGTAGAAATCGGAATAACCTTTTTCTTGCCTCTTTCTTTATTGAGACCCTTCACTCCAAAGGAGATACCCAATAAAGCTGTAGATGGGGCTATTTGAATAAAGGTCACTATTGCACCCAAAGGGTTATTGCTTAAAATTGAAGTAACAAAAATAAACAATTGGATAATAAAAACTCCCAATATGATTCCAGATAATATTCCCCAAAATGTTTTTGGCATATCAATTTCTCCTTACGTATCACTACCTAATATCACATTGAACATTCTACCAAAAAAGGAATTAAATACCATGTATCATCCCTAAAAAAGGGCATGATATTGAATTAAACTATCCCCCACAAATAAAGGAGTATTATGGTAAGGAATTTCCCTCTTTATCTTTAAAAATCACTTGGTACTCCTCGTTGTTGAGAAATTCTTTTCCTTCTGACGAATTGAAATATTCATAGATCTGGTTCTCTAGTTTAGTAATTGTACCATTAGTGTTATCACCCTCATTTAATGTTGTATTTACATAAATATTAAATTGGTCATTTTTGTAGTTGGCACCCACGTTCTTTACATGCAATCCTTCTTGTCCGGCTAAAGCAATAGTTAGTTTTCTGGAAATGTCTAGAGCTATTGTTTCTTTTGTAGCCTCATCTCCTCCCATTACTCTAAAGTTAATTTCAAGCGTACCGAAGGTTACGGTTTCTAACTTTTCTGGAAGAGCCTCTTTTACAGCTCTTACATCCATTTCTTTATTGTCCGCGTATATCGTTATCAGATCCGGACTAAAGGAAAAGTCTATTTCTCCTTTGATATCCGCTTCATCTTCCAAATAACTGTTTAGTATTTGCTGCTTCCTTCCCGCTGCAAAATGGCCAGTCATGTCTCCCCACGTGTCATAAGATACTTTTTCAATAACAGTACCTTCAATATAACGGAAAACCTCAACGTTGTAGTTTTCCCTACCAAAAGAATTTATCAAAGAAGAAACTTCTTGATTCAACTCAGAATAATTATTCTGAAATGTCTCTTTCTCCATTTTGACTCCTACAGTAAATATCTCTTCAGTTGGAAGGTAGAAAGCTAATCCAGGTGAATAACCCTTTTCTGCAAGCTTCTCTTTTATTTGTTTTTCTTCGCTTAACATTTTCTCGTCTTTCGTTACTTTCTCGGGCAACTGCATAATGTCTTGTCCCGTATATTGAACAACATCTACTTTATAAGCGGTTAGTCCTTTATCTTCAAGCAGGTTTTCGACCTGGTTTTTAACCTTCTCACTAACAGTGTTAAAGTATCTATCTCCTCCCTCGATACTAATTTCATATGTTTTTTCTAGGACGTGATTGTTAACGGCATGAACTTTAACATTTTTAGAGTTAAGAAGGTCTTGAATGTCCTCACTTACTGGTTCTACATCCTCAGAATCAAATATGGCTCCAATGATTGGAATTTTAGCCATAACATCTGAAACAGTAGGTGATAAAAAGCTGGTTCCGATTAGAATGGCCATGAAAATAGCCGCAGCGGAAGCTATATATACAAAATTATTTCTTTTTCTTGTGGGTTTAGGCTTTACGGTCAATGCATTATGCACATTTTGCTTTATTCGTTTATGCTGTTCGTCAGTGTACTGATTGTTTTCATATTCCTTTCTCGCTTGTTTAAATAAATCTTCCACTTATAACAACTCCTTTCGTAGGAGTGGATTAGATTTTAGCTTTTCTCTTCCTCGAGAAAGCCTCGTCTTTATCGTATTTTCTTTCTCGTTTATCGTTTTCCGAATTGATTCAATGGATTGATCATGGAAATAATGAAGAATAAGGACTTCTCTATACTTAACCGGTAAGGATAATATAGCGGTCAATACTTGTTCTTTCCTGCTTTCTTTTAAGTAAGCTTCTTCTGTACTCTCTGTGTGATTTTCTTGTTCGAAATACTTCAAAGGGTATTTTAGGTGAGCTAGTTTTCTTCTACGTAGAATATCCTTTGCCCGATTTACGGTAATTCGATAAATCCAAGATGAAATAGACGCTTCTCCTCGGAAGCTAGAAAGGTTGTTATACAGTTTAATAAAGACATCTTGGGTAATATCTTCCGCAGTGCCCTGATCTTTAACATAAGAATAAGCTAATAAGTAAACTTTCTTGGAGTGAGAATCCATAAGTTCATCTAGAGCATATTCCTTAGAATTGTATGTAACATCTTTATTTTTCATGGTCACCTCATTCACTCTTCTCCCTCCCTTTTCACTCTTATGACTAATAAGTCCAATATAAGGTTTCAAAAATTAGGGCCTATTGTATTCGAAATTTATTCCAAATATTAAATGGCAGTATTTTTTTCGAACTTAAAAGACCTTCAATATTATCATCAATGTATAAAATGATGTAAATTGAAGGTCTTTTAGTTCGGGACGTTTGTTCAAGTAAAGCCCCCGTTTTTATAAGACTTGATTTCGAGATATATTTGAATTGATCTCCTATAATGCACCTGTTTAGGTCCTCTTTTACTTTAGCTACCCTTTAACTTAATTAAGCAAATACCATTATTAAAATGGATTTTTCTTCTTACTTGGATAATCAATTGAATTAGCTATTTTAACTAATACTTCAGCAGTGACCTTATCAGAAATCCTATTATCATTACTTAGCATGTATTGCCAATCATCCCTTTCAAAAACTAATGCATAAGGCCCTCTACTAAACTTCATATATATTGCTTTATTCGCGTTCTTTAGGTTAACCTTTTTAACAATATACCTATCTGGGATTTGAATTTTATGCTCAATAGCTCGAACATCTATTCTGTAATGATTCCCAGGTGATTTCTCACTTATGAACATCAGTTCTAAAGAATCATTTATAGCGCCATCTAAATCACTAAATCTTCCCAAATAATGAGTAAAGGTTATAGGCGGAATTCTAAGTGGTAGCTTTAAGTCTCGGTTAAAATGTTCTTCAAATTCTTTTATAGCTTCTTCAGCCGTTGTATATCCACCAAATTCAGGATAGAATTCCTCTATGGGTTTAGGTTTATCGTTAGAGTTTGCATATACTGTGCCGTGGCTACACCCCCAAAAGAAAATACTGAAAATGATTAATAAAAGAGACATACATTTATCCATTTAATACCACCCTAAAATTATATTTAGGCATATTTTTAACAGTTAATTAACAACTATTCTTATTGCACTAACCGGGTCGTTAGTTCTTCAGAAAGGACAAACCATTGGTCTTGATTTGCCCCTTTTTCTTTGAGACTCAGTATCAAGATATTCATGAAACGTTATAAAACTCTAATAACCTTATTTGCACTGATCGATATTACTTTTTAGTACAATTGGACCTAACTTTTTGGTTTTAGTATTTGAGAGTCTCACTTGTACCTCTACGTTTTTCATATCCGCTGTAATTAGATCAAATCTCCCTGCCCATGTTGAACTAATTTCTTCAGGAGTAGGATATAGTATAAACCTCCAACTTATTTCTCCGGGAATATGAGCAAATCCTTCATAGCTATCAAAATCCCCATAGTTTGAGGGTTCTGGAAGATGCACAGCAAGAATGCTGATATTAGTGCGAGCAAAACTTGGTGGGAATAGCTGAACTTTATATACTAATGCCGTTCCCTTTGCATTTATTAAATTTTGATCATCAGGTTCTAAAACCATACTACAGGGCATAGTAATTGCATTTACTTGACTTGGGGACATAACAAGTAAAAAAACCATCATTGGAACCAAAATAAATCGTTTCATAAAACACCTCAACCAATTTGTTTTGGCTAGTATCCCCTATTTTAAAGTCCTTAATTATTTTGTTTTCCCGCTTCAATTGTTTATTTCATGAGTAAAGAAAGAGCGCCCCCTCATATTGAGTAATCGCCCCCTATTGTGTAAGACTTGATTTCGAGATATTTTGACCAGATGACTAACTAAGGTCCGAGTTAATTGAATATAAAAGGATTCTAATCTGAAATATTATCTTGTACAAATCCCAATTCATTGCCATCTATATCAAGAATAGTAAACTTTCTACTTCCATATGGAGTAGAAAACAATTCCTCTAACACTTCAGCTCTGTTTTTTAATTTATCCCATAGACTATCTACATTATCGACATAAAAATTAAAACGACCTGGGGTTGGATAATTTTCATGCTCCATTAAAGCAAACATCACTCCCCCTTCATGTTCAAAATGTACGTAATTAGGATTTTCTGGTGGCCATGTTGCTGCAACAGTAAAACCCAGGACTTCTTCATACCATTGTACCGACCTTTTTAAATCCTTTACATTTGCACGGACATGTAAGAGTCTTGTTTTCATATCTCTATTCCTCCTCAATATAACTTTAGATTCTTCAACAAAATTAAATAGCTAAATATATTCCTTGTGCTTTATAATAAAGGGCGAGTGCTATATTAAACAATAGCCCCCAGATACAGGAAGACTTGAAATCAAGGTAAAATAGATCCTAAAGCACCCAACACCTGTTATTCGTGTTACTATGATGGTTATTCAGGTAAGTAAAAACTATCGGCCACTTTGACTAATTCCTCTTTAGTAACGCTATCGTCATAAGTAACTAATTCGTAGTAAATCTTATCTTTTTCCCATTTTAATATCTTTGAATTTTCGTCCTTTCTCTCACCATATCTGCCCTCAAGGTTCTCACTTATCTTTACACTTTCTTTTGTAAAATTAAATGCGTTTTGCATCTTTGTAGCACTAAAGGTGGTCTTACCTTTATCTTGGTTTATAAAGGTAACGAATAAAAGGTTTTGTTCCTTACCAGATATGCTTTCTGCATCCACTTTTGTATTGGAAGGACTATAAGGAAGTGCCTTAGGAATTTCAGGGTTAAAAGACAACTCTTTAAGGGCTTCATTCAATTTTGTATTCTCGTATTCAAATAAGCCACTTGATGAGTTACTACTGCATCCAATCAAAAACACAATGATTGCAATGAACAAGAACACACGACTCTTCAAAATAATCCTCCTAAATTTACTTGTAAACTGATAACACTGGCTATTATTTGTTCTACAATAGCCCCCTTTACTGGAAGACTCGATATCGAGATATTCTGGAGAAAACCTTAAAAATACTTATAATGAGTTTTTGAACATAGTGATTCATTACATATACGCTAAAGGATCATTCCTATTTTTCTTGCTTCTTATAACGAAACACTAAGTACCACCAATAAAGCAAATATGCAAATATCACCAACCATAACCATGCCCATAATTCAAATTCCCTCACACTATTTATGAAGTATTCAAATTCATTCTGATTGCCTCTACCTATACTTGAGAAGACAAGTAAAATAGTAGATAAAGGAATTAAGACAATCGAAATAAGCGAGGAAATTAATAATTGTTTTTTTATTATCATGCGAATCGCCATAGAGAAAGAAATAATTATAAATAAGTAAAAAATAGCAACAATCCAGAAAGGTACTGTTGGAGACAAATTATTCACCACCTTTCAATGCAAAGTAACCTAAAAGATCTATGTATTCTAGGGGTTATATCTTATTCTCTAAGCCATCAATAAATGCTGGGTCTCTATCAAAATTATTAAACTAAAGCCCCCGTTTTTATAAGACTCGAATTCAAGATAATCAAACCCGAGGGATGGTTCTTATGCTTTTATCGGAAGCGCTAGAACCGTACACTCGCTTCAGTTACACATCACTTATTCTTCTTAAAGTACTTTTTTAATACTTGCTTATGTTCAGTAAATTTACGCTGATTACCAAAATAGTTGAGTAAAGATTTTCGATCATAATAAATTTGTGATGGAAAGTTATGTTTCAGTTTTGCTTGCATTTTTTTGCTATTATTCTTGTTGGTTAAATATATCAAAGCATCTTCTGAAAATTTTCCAGACGTAACAAAGACAGGAATGATGGGTTTGCCAGTTACTTTTTGCATTATAGAGCAAGTGCGTTCGAAAAATTTCTTCAAAGAATCATCCTCTTCGTTATCTTTCCCTAATGGGGTTTCATGATCTTGATTCCGTCCCTTCACTTCACAAGCAATAATGAGATCTGGATCTTCATACACTATATCGCATTCACAGTTTCTCCCCTGTCCATCCATGTACTTCATTCCAATACTTGTTCTATAGCCGGCATCGTTAAATATTGAAGCAACTAAGAAATTAAAAACGTACCCCTTCAGATTACCGAACTCCCCATCACGACCTGAATCATTAGCTTTTTCTAATATAGACGATAACTTTTGAGGATCGACTTTATCGGGGTCAATATCTTGTAATTCTTTAAGTGACTGAGCTAATTTGGTGCCAAATACATCAGTCAGTTTCATAATTAATATGCCGCGTTCCCTTGCTAAAGAGTATGCGTCCTTTTCAGCACTATCGACAAAGCAAATAGGCAAAATTTTTAAGTTAGAATCTGTCTTCATCGGTCCCTTGACATTTTGAATTCTCTCTATAAATCCTGATATATCGTGACGTTTAGCCGGTCTATGTAATATTGATTCTATCAAAACAGGAGAACCAGCTTTTTCTCTGGAAGGATCAAATAGTTCGTCTTTGGAGTTGGTTCGGTACATACCCCAAAGATATGTATAACTCACGGCATCAAAGTAAAAACCGTTATACCCTTCATTATAGTTTTGAACGTCTTTTACGTGAGAGCTTGACCAGCCTATTAGGTTCATACTTTCCAACCATTTTAATAAGTCTTCTGTTAATCCTTTTGTAAAAGAAAGCTTCCGAATTCTTTTTTTTATAGCTGGCATAGGTTCATCACCCTGAAAAGTAAACCAGTCCTTCGAAGCAACAACTACAGGAATTCCTTGGTGATGAAACAATTCACGTACAATCCCCATAGCTTTCAAATCGTAAAAAATAGCCTCAGCAGTTTTTCGTTTTGATTGAGTATTGTCTACTACTCCAGCAGATATCTTATTGAATTCAGACCATAACAAAAAACCGTCTTCTTCAACTATCGCTTGGTACATTCTCGGTATAATAGTAGAATGCTCAGGTTTTAAATTCTTGATTTTCGCTTTAAGGCTATGGAAAGGAAGAAAATATATTAGTTCTTTATGCTTTAATTTCACGGGATCCGTACTGAGAATATCTCCGTTTCTTTTCAGTCGATTAATAATAGTTCTAGCGTTGTCGTAGGTAATTTTCTCTTCCTTTTTCATAAGTAATGAGCGTAATTCACTACCTAATAATGGCCCATTGTCATTTAAGATTTTAATACATACATCCTTATATTGTTTGCTCATTTTTTACTGCCCCCCCTTTTGTCACACTGTGCTTAATATAGATTATTAAATAACTTAGGTACGTTAAGTTAAAAATTAAATATGAGTTGATATGAAAGAGCTTTAGCCCAGTCCACCTGAAAATTTAGTTGTAACGGAAATTTTCAATGTGTTTTATTAACATAGCTTACAGGGGGATTTTAGGACTTTTAATATGTTGCCAATACCCAAACCGTTATTCACCTAACCTGCTTCGTTAGTTCATTCTTTCATCTATATAGTTAGAACAGGAGCAAACCATTGTTACTGTTCTGCCCCTTATAGCTGAACACTATTTGAAGGTAACTGACATACCTACTTGTATAATTCATTATTCACTTGTCGAAGCAGCTTCTTTGGTTCCCATTTCTATTTCTTCATTACTTATACCATCGTCTAGCCCATCACGTTCTTTATGTTCAATATTCTTCATCATCATTTCATAATGAGAAGCGTGTCCCATTTTATAAAATATTTGCCTAAATACTTCTAAATATCTTGCTACAATATCCGTACTTCTTTCCACATATAAATCTTCATTTATATGATGTGATCCATCGTGCAACCAAGTAAGTAATGATCTGCAAATTGATTTTTCTTCATCATCAAATTTGCTTACTATGTCTGTTAAATTTACACCTCCAAAAAAGGTAAAATAATTCTCTAAAATTCTTCTCATAACATTTTGAGTTGTTATTAAACTTTGGTTTTTTAAAAGAATTAACTCTTTCCATAATAGTTCATAAGAAGATTTAATTGGATTATCATTGTATTGCTGAACATAAGACTTATTATCCGTTTTTCTAACAATCCAAAACGACTCATTACTGAGGGTTTGATTATGTCTGTTGAAGGAGACCTCTTTGTGAAAGTAGATATTATGAGTCAGTAAAATCAATTGTCTAGTTTCTCCTGTTTCGCTTCTTACCTCTTCAATAATCTCTCTAGTCAGATTACTTACAATAAACAATATGTTGCTATCTAAACTTGATATTGGATCATCTAATACCACGATCTTATTAGTAGTGACTTCTTCCCTATCTGTACTGCCCTTCAATAAATTGTAAAAATAAAGAAAGGTAATAAAAGTCTTTTCTCCTTCACTTAATGTGTTCTCTACATCCTCGCCGTTCTCCCGGACAATCTTGTAATGACCTTTTTCAGTCGCGGTAGCTAATTTGAAATTTGTAAAACCAAAGGCTCTTAACCTTTTGTTAATCTCATTGACTGAGTGTTCAATATTAGTTACTTGCTTTTGAAGTTGAGAAACCTCTTCCTCCAAATTCTTCTTGTGTTTTTCTTTATTTTTTTTACCAGTTTTCCTTCCGTTTATTTCTTTATCCAATTGGTCATCTTTTGATTTGTACCTGGAATAGTTTTCCTTATTTTGCTCAATCAAATATCTCCAGATATCACCTATTAAAACCTGTTTAGCTTCTTTGGCATTTGTCACCAAGTCATTGTTTTCGGTGATTGACTCATTGGCTTTTTTTATTTCAACGTTTATATCAATGATGTTCTTTGAAATATCCTGCAAAGTAATGACCTTACTGGGTTCATTTAGTTTGCTCTTAATTAGGTTCATATTGTCCTTTATCTTAGCTTCGATTAATAAAAAGGTATCTTGGAGCATTTTATTGTCTATATATTCATGGTCTTTATTAATTAAATCTTTTATTTGGGCAATAAGATCTTCTTTATATGCCTCGTAATTCTCTGAAAAACTCTTTAACCTATTTATTTGTTCAGAGTATGTTTGGTCGAAGTAACTATGTAATTTAGCATCTAAATCGTCTGGAAGCTCTTGCTGACAGAAAGGACAAATACCATCAGTATTGTGCATATGGGCATGACCTTGTAGTACCCAATCACTAATGTTTAATTTATTTATTAAATTAGATATGTCTACATCATCTGCACCAATAATTCTTGTATTAAGAATAGAAATATCTTGAAACTCAATAGTTGATTGTATCAGTGATATAGTATCTACTTTTACAAGCGTACGTTCAAAAAGTGCCTCTCTCCTGTGGACTAAATCTATAAATTTCTTTAGTTCGTTTTTATTATCAGCTTCTGCTATGAATTTTTTCATTAGATTTTTTTTGGAATTTTTGTAGCCCGTAAATGCCTCTTTGAAATATGAAGTATATTTATCTTTTATACTCCAACACTCTTCTTTGAAAATATTTCTATTACTGTTCCTTTCATCTTCTTTACTTTCTATACCTTCATTCAAGTCACTTATTTTTTCTCTATGTTTCTCTATCTCGTCTTTAGTTTCCTTAATTTGTTCCATGGTTTCTTTTTGGTCTTTACCTAAAGTAAAGATCCCTTTAATATGTTCGTTTTGTCTAAAGTTCTCTTCAACAAAATTCCTATTATAAACAAATATCTTATGGTCAGGTTCAGGTTGAGTAATGTAGCAATCTGGAAATTCATCAATGTTACGCAATACTTCAGATATAGTTGTTTTTCCAGAGCCATTGCTTCCATAAAAGTAATTTACTTTCTCCAAACCTTTAATTTCAACACCCTTATTGTCGTAAGTTGCTACATTCCTCAAGGTAATTTCATTAATCATATAATCCCCCATTAACCTTAAAAAATTTAACTTATACCACATTTTACCACAGAACATTATTTAAAAAAGATTGAATATCTCGAAACTGAGTCTTCCACAAACCTGCCCGTTTCTTTAAGACTCAGTTTCGAGATAAAAACTCAGAAATTGAATAATTATATGCATTTATGCATTGATAACTACTCACTTATATTTACAACTTTTCTAATAAACGTACTGAGCTAAAAACTTAAATTTTTTCTCGCGCAACATCAATTAAAGATGAAGCAGCCTTAATAAAAAGTATCAATATGCAATAGAGGCGATTACTTGGTCAAGTAATCGCCTCTATATATTGGAAACTTATATTTGATATAACTTATATTATCCTTCACTCATCATATGAATTTAGCGCATTAACACTGTGAGCAAGGGCCGAACCTGCCTTTAATGCAGTAGCAACAAAAATGGCTTCTGCTACCTCCTCTTTTGTAGATCCCAGCTGTTTCGCGCCTTTTGTATGAACATCGATGCAGTAAGGGCAGCCTGTTGTATGTGCGATCGCTACGGCAATGAGCTCCTTATCTATAGCAGATATAGCTCCATCTTTCATTGATTGTTGATCAAAATCGACAAAAGCATGAAACGCACCTTCATGTAGATTGGAAAGTTCTTTAAGACGGCTGAAGTAAGAGGCTTTGTATAAAGCATCGTCGCCTTTTTCATCATATGTATTCAACGCATTTACACTGTGTGCGATGGATGAACCTGCTTTTAGCGCTGTAGCTACAAGGATCGCTTCTGATACTTCTTCTTTTGACGCTTCCTGTTTCTTCACATTTTTCACGTGCAAATCGATACAATATGGGCAGCCCGTCACGTGAGCAACAGCTACAGCGATCAATTCTTTTAATTTACCATTCAGCTTTCCTGGTTCTAGCGCCTTTTTATCAAACTCCACAAAAGCCTTGAACGCTTCTGGTGCCAAATCTCCAAGTTCCGGCAGCCTCTCAAAGTATGATTTTGCATAAAGTACATCGTTCCCCATGGTCCTCTCTCCTTTGTATTCTTTAATTCTTTACAATGATAAATTTTACCATTACAGGGTCGCCTCGTAAATGAAGTGAGGGAATTTTCTGTCTCTTTCATATTCAATAATTCTTTTAAAAGGCATGCTTAGAAATAAGATTGTATTAAAGTAAATGGTTGCCCCGATACCAAAAAGCAACTTTGGCCTAAGTTGCTCCATTCTAAGGCGACCATTCACTACTATTAGAATCCTCTGTTTCCTATAGAGAATTCTATGCTAATGCATGGAAATAATTGAAATGGGGGACCGGCACTCAAAAAACTATAGCAGAGCCATTGACGGGAATAGCATTTATTGATATAATCAAAATTAATTATTCTTGTTCGTTTAAAAATGAAAGCAAAAGTAACTAGTAAGTCACTTTCGTCTGGAATGAATATGCAGAGCAATAATAGTAATACATTGTGGATCAGTTCCACGCAGGAGGTAACAATTTATGTTACAAGGTAATGTTAAATGGT
>NZ_QUAE01000037.1:0-14123 GCF_003386945.1 Halobacillus trueperi
TGAGATTTCCCTTTGCTTTAAGCAAATAAGATCCCTCAGAGACGATGAGGTTGATAGGTCCGAGGTGGAAGCGTGGTGACACGTGGAGCTGACGGATACTAATGGATCGATGACTTATCTATCTGATAAAAATCATTCGTGAAAAGATTGTACTCTTTCAAACAAGATGTTTCCTTATCCAGTTTTGAGGGTTCACCTCAAACTTTATATTGATGTGGTGGTGAAGGCGAAGAGGTCACACCTGTTCCCATGCCGAACACAGCAGTTAAGCTCTTCAGCGCCGATGGTAGTCGGGTTTACCCCCGTGAGAGTAGGACGCCGCCACATCATACGATAACCCTTCAGGAATATTCCTGAAGGGTTATTTATTTATGGATATTAGCAAAACATTTGATAGAATAATAGTATACATAGGATTCATAAGGTTTTAGAGCTGTGCCAACATATGCGCACATGTAAGTGAACTGAAATGGTGAATGGGGAGTTATTTATGAAGGGAAGGGTGTAGGGAATGGCAGAATTGGTAAGGAAAAGGAATACGTTTTGGAATTGGAAGTATGCAGTAATGTTATTATTAATCCCGTTTGGTTTTTATTTAGTATCATTAAAGGAACAAATCGGTTTTCTTCAACATATTTTCTTTGTAGGGATTATTGTATGGCTGGCATTTGTTGGAGTATTTGGGATCACCAACCGCTACGAAAGGTTAAAAATGTATGGATTCTTATATTTATCTAGCAGTCTTCTTTTCGCTTATTTAGGACTTGTATTTATTTGGTAGAAATTCTTGAGTTTCTTAATATTCCTCGTTATACTGAGTAAGAGAATGTATGTTCGGAGGGACCTATATGCAACTAGTGCGTTGGAGCTACTCGAGAAGAAAAATGGTCCGAGGGTATTTTGATAAGTTTCCGCATTCTACGGTTTATTTCAGACGTATTCGAAGGTTTTATATTGTGTATATGGTGGATTGGGATGAGGTTGATCCTCTTGTTTCTCAGGAGGATCGTGAAGAGATGCAACATCTAATAAATGAGGAATTAGGTAGATTGAAAGAATATGAACAAAGAAAGTCGAGAAAGGGCTGACCCTCTCTCGACTTCTTTTTTTTCTTCCAACATTATTCATTTTTGCTCCCGGTTGCGGAAGACACAGTTTCGAAATAATTGGGGTTCGTTGCTAAGTTGAGCGTAAGGAAAGGTTGGGAAGCAACTCGCTTTCCACTCCCTCATTCCTTGCAGGAGAGAAGCGACCCCCTATACTAATATGGGGGGTATTCCACTCCCACCCGGAAGCAGGCATAAAACGCTCTATATCAATAATTCACGAACAGAATGGGTGCTAATGAAGTTTATATCCCTTCCTATTCCTTATACATACAAGGTGCTTATTCCGGAAGTGATTTCGAGTCACTGACATGGTAAAGGGGCGTAGCGAAACTTTTCCCGCAGCCCCAAGAATCGCACAAACACCTCGGAATCAAGTCTTCAAAAAACTGCAATTTAGTTTAACAACGTATGGAAGCAAAAGATCTAAAGCTATGCCATTGCTTCCCATGCTGCGTGCATTCCCGCGACCCTGCCGGTGACCATGGCAGAGGTGATATTGTATCCACCTGTATACCCGTGGATATCAAGGATTTCCCCGCAGAAATAGAGGCGTTCCATAAGCTTGGATTGCATCGTGTTCGGGATGATCTCTTTTATTGAAACACCACCGCCTGTGACGAAGGCTTTTTCAATCGGCTGAGAGTCATGAATATGGACGTGGAATTTCTTTAACAATTGAGTGAAATTCCGCAACTTTTCGTTTGAGATGTTGGCAGATTTTTCATCAGGGGATATCTCAGATTTCTCAAGAACAAAATCAAGCAGTCGTTCTGGTACCATCCCTTTGATCACATTTCTGAAGGTTTTCTTTGAATGTTCTTCCATCATATTTTGAAGTTTGTCTAATAAAACATTTTCTTTCTCATCAGGTAGAGCGTCAATTTCAATGGTTACAGGTCGGTGTCCTTTCATGAACTCTTTGACAACATATTGAGAGCACCTTAAAATGGCAGGCCCGGATAAGCCGAAATGAGTAAACAACATGTCCATCCGGTGTGTGACGATTTTTCTTCCTTTTTCATTTAACACAGAGACATCGACATCTCTTAGAGAGAGTCCTTGCAATGTCTTGTTTTTAATAAATGGGTCTTTGGAAAGAAGGGGAACCTCGGTCGGAAAAAGCTGGGTAATCGTATGACCCGCTTTTTTTGCCCATGCATATCCATCTCCAGTGGAGCCTGTATGGGGCACAGCTTTCCCACCTACAGCCAGGATCAGTGACCGGGTTTGGATCTTTTCTTTGGATTTTAAAATGACTTGGTGCTCATTTTCTCCATAATGGATCGCCTCCACAGGTGTCTCTGTCCGGACTTCAATATTTAATTCTTCCATGCGATTCAAAAGGGCTTGGACTACATCTTTGGCCTTGTTACTGACAGGAAACATTCGTCCGTGATCTTCTTCTTTCAAACCTACACCGAGTCCTTCGAAGAAATCGATGATGTCATAATTGTTGAATACAGAGAAAGGGCTGTATAAAAACTTTCCATTTCCCGGGATATGTTTGATCACTTCATCTTCTGGAAGTCGGTTGGTGACGTTACACCGCCCTCCTCCCGATATGGCAAGCTTTGTTCCTAGTTTTTTTCCTTTATCAATCAGCAGAGTGTCGACACCTTGCTCAGCTGCAGCAATAGCAGCCATGAGTCCTGAAGGCCCTCCACCAATAACTGTTACTTGGTAAGTCATGGATGTCTTCCTTTCTTGGGTCATTCGTTCCTTGTTCTTCCTTTATCTATGATAAAATAGATGAGGTCGATTCTACAATAAAATTGAAGGTGAAAAGCGAATTATGTCAAAGATACTTAAAGGTACGATGTTATTAACGGCCGGAACATTTTTGTCAAAGTTTCTAGGAATGATTTATACCGTTCCGTTTGAAAATATGGTAGGTACGGAAGGAACAGATTTATTTTCGATTGCTTACGTTCCCTACAGCATATTACTTAGTCTTTCCAGTTTGGGGGTACCTGTAGCTGTCTCCAAGTTTGTTTCAAAGTATAACTCTTTGGGAGACTATGAAACAGGTCGTAAAATGTTAAAAGCTGGTCTGACTCTTATGTCCATTACTGGTGTATTAGCATTCTTGATTTTATTCTTTTCTGCAGAGCAGGTGGCTGCATGGACGATTGGTGAAAACTCTGATCGACTTGGACATGCCACAATGGTCATACAAATGGTCAGCTTTGCACTGCTTGTGATTCCGCCTATGAGTATTACGAGGGGATTCTTCCAAGGGCATGAATCCATGGCGCCTACAGCCGTTTCACAGGTGATTGAACAAATTGTAAGAATTGTGTTCTTGCTTGTTTCTGTTTTTATTATTGTTCAAGTTCTACAAGGGCCGATTCCTCTAGCGGTCGGTTTTGCAACGTTTGCCGCATTCATTGGTGGAATTGCTTCTTGTATCGTCCTTTATTGGTATTGGAGAAAGAGAAAACCTTTCTTGGATCGCCAGTTAGAGGCGCAAGAATATACGTATGGTCTGTCCAACAAGGACATGTTCCAAGAGTTATTCGCCTATGCAGGACCATTCATCTTAGTTGGGATTGCTACACCATTGTATCAGCTTGTCGATCAGTTTACGTTAGAAAAAGCAATCAAAGCCTCTGGGTTAGAGTATAACAATGCTTTTTCGATTATCAATTTCCTGAGTCATAAATTAATTATGATTCCGGTCACGTTAGGACTTGGATTATCGTTAGCTCTGTTACCGGCGATCACTCAGGCTTTTACTAAAAATGAGATGAACCGTCTGAATCACCAGATTAACCAGGCACTACAAATCGTCGCCTTATTGATCATCCCAGCTGTTGTTGGTCTTTCAGTTGTAGCTTTTGAGGCCTATGGGACATTTTATGGGGTTGAGGAGCTCGAATATCGGGGAGATCTATTGCGCTGGTATGCGCCAGTAGGATTGTTCCTGGCCTTATATACAGTAACTTCATCCATCCTACAAGGGATCAATAAACAAAATTTTGCTGTCATAAGTCTTGGGACAGGAATTCTACTAAAACTGGGACTGAACTGGTGGCTCATTCAACTATTTGGAGCAAAAGGAGCGATCATTGCCACAGGCATCGGTGTTGCTGCAGCGGTTATCCTTAACTTTGGACGTATTTTCACTTCCATTGAATTTTCTTACCAACAGTTGTTTAAGAGGACGTTGCTTGTTCTGATTTTGACAATGATCATGGCTATTGTTGTGCTCTTTATCAAATGGGTGCTTGGCTTCATTTTAGATCCGATGGAAAGTAGACTGGATGCACTGATCGTACTGTTCTTCAGTATAGGTGCTGGAGGTCTTGTTTACCTGTGGTTAACCTATCAGACAACATTGCTCGAGCGTATCTTAGGTGATCGTGTTCGTGTACTGGATAGATTTTTAAAAAGAGGATAAAAGGAGGTTTGGTCCAAGATGAGAATTGATAAACTTTTAGCCAACATGGGTTATGGTACGAGAAAAGAAGTGAAAACACTTTTGAAGGGCGGAAACGTACGAATCAATGGCAACCCTGAGAAAAGTCCGAAAACCCACGTAAATCCTGATGAAGATCTGGTCACGGTGATGGGGGAAGAAGTAGAGTATAGAGAATACATTTATTTGATGATGAACAAACCAGGCGATTTGATTTCTGCGACGGAAGATGCGCATGATCCAACGGTGATTGATATTTTGCAGCCCGAGGACCAGGTATTTGACCCGTTCCCTGTTGGCAGACTGGATAAGGATACAGAGGGGCTGTTGTTGATCACGAATGATGGACAGCTTAATCATCGACTAACCTCTCCTAAAAAAGATGTAGGGAAGACTTACTTCGCTGTCATCTATGGAAAAGTAACAGAAGAAGATGTGAGGAAATTCTCTGAAGGCGTCACTCTGGATGATGGATATCAGACCAAGCCAGGGAAATTGGTCATTCTCGAATCCGACGATGTTTCCGAAATAGAGTTGACCATCACGGAAGGGAAATTTCATCAGGTCAAACGTATGTTTGAAGCCGTTGATAAAAAGGTGACTTATCTTAAAAGGGTGATGATCGGCGAACTTGCGCTGGATGAGGATCTTGACCTTGGCGAGTACAGAGAGCTGACAGATGAAGAAATTGACTATTTGATGGGAATCACAAACTTAGAACAGTAGACATCTTTGAATGATCAACCAAAAAAACACCCGGAATCTTTTCCGGGTGTCATCTATATCCTCATCTTCTATGATATTTTGACTTTCTTTTCAGTGATTGTCCATTTTCCACGGTGCGGACTTGATACAAGCCCGTTGTATTCCAAAATGCTTAAGTCCCTCTGCATAGTACGGTCAGTGATACCGAACTCGTCTGCTAACTCATTAGTCGATACTGTTCCCCGGTCTCTAATATAGAGGTAAACAGCTTTGATCCGATTGAGCATGCGGGATGATGGATGATTCAAAAAACCACTCCTTAATCGTCATTGTATGGAACTTGTGGTGCATGTGAATCTCTGAAGTTGGTTTCATTCTACAATAATGAGACGGAACGTGCTACTATAATCGTTTTAATTTACAGATTATTCATCTAATTTACAAAATATTAAAAGTTAGGAGGCTGGTACTATGATTTTACTTCGGAAGATTTTCTTGAAAATGGTAAGAGTAAACAATACTGTACTGTTTACTGCGAGCGCTCTTCTTATTCTTGTTTCCAGTATTTTAATCGTTGTTGTAGAAAATGATACATTCCCAACTCTTTTTGATGGTTTCTGGTGGGTGATGACAACGGTTACAACTGTAGGTTACGGGGACTATTTTCCGGTGACGGTGGCAGGACGTTCCATTGCGATACTATTATATGTCATAGGTATTGGACTTATTGGTATTGTGATAGGAAAAATTATTGATGGCTTAGCCATTTTTCGAAAAAAACGGTTGGAAGGTGATATTGTGTATAAAGAGAGTGGTCATTTCGTTATTATTGGATGGTCTCAAAAAGCCCATTTTGCGGTAAAGGAAATGATGGAAACAAATAAGGAATGCAATATTGTTATCATAGATCAATTAAAAGAAGCTCCGATTCTTACAGAAAATATCCATTACATAAAAGGCGAGGCTTCGGACGAAGATACGCTGGAAAAGGCAAACATTTCTCAAGCAAAAGCCGTCCTTATTTTTGCAGATGAGCGAATGGGAAATGAACAGATGACAGATGGGAAAACCCTTTTAATTGCTTCTTCTATTGAAACTGTAGCTCCGAATGTTCATACCATTGCAGAAATCATGGAAGAAAAACATGTGAAGAATTTCAAACATGCTCAAATCGATGAATTTATTGTGTCCAATGAAACGATTTCTTCTCTTGCCGTCCGTTCAGCTTTCAGAAAAGGTGTTTCCGGCATCTATGGTCAGTTGCTTAAGAGATCGGTAGGAGAAGACTTATACTACATTCCGAAAAAAAGCAGCTGGAGAACATATCGGGATGCTTTTCAGTCTTTACTTGATGATGGTGCAACTTTAATCGCTGATCGGAATGACCTAACCATCAATCGCAAATTGGATGAATCTATACCTGACGGGGCAGAGTTATACGCTGTATGTGACAAGCCGACATATGAAAAAATTCTAGGTAAAGGAGAATGAGTATGGATTTTCATGCGTTAAGTAAGAGGTACGAAAAGGAATATTTAGAGTACGTGATGGAGTTGTTGAAAATTCCGAGTGTTTACGAAGAAGATCGTGTGTATCCCTATGGAAAACCTATTCATGATGCTTTGGAAAAAATGCTGAGGATTGGGGAAGAAGATGGATTTATTACCAAGAATGTAGATGGACATGGCGGTCATATTGAATTCGGGGATGGGGATGAGGTCATTGGTGTTCTTGGCCATTTGGATGTTGTGCCGGCAGGAGCCGGTTGGACCACACCCCCTTTTGAACCGACCATAAGGGACGGCAGGTTATACGCCCGTGGTGCTCAAGATGATAAAGGGCCTGTGATGGCTGCCTACATCGCTATGAAACTTTTAAAAGAACAAGGGTTTGAACCTAAGAAAAAAATTCGTTTAATTCTTGGTACCGACGAAGAGCGAGACTGGAAGGGAATCGATTATTATTTTAAGAAGGAGACGATGCCTTCTCTAGGCTTCACCCCCGATGCATCCTTTCCGGTCATTCATGCTGAAAAAGGATTGTTAGACAGCTACATCACCTATACGCTACCTGAAAATGAGGGAGAAACAAAGGTAATCTCCGTGCAAGGTGGAGACCGTTTAAATATGGTCCCTGATGAGGCAGCGGCATGGATTGAATCGCCACTGAATATATACAAGGTTTTTAACGATTATCTAGCCCAACACAAGCTTGAGGGGACAGTAAAGTCTACAGGCGGACAATATGAGGTGAAAGTGAAAGGCAATGCCGTGCATGCAAGCAAACCAGAAGAAGGACTGAATGCCATTACAGCCTTGTTACGTTTTCTACAATCCCTTCCGCTAAAGCGTGAGTACGAATTGTTTATACAAAATATGTATAAGGCATTTGAATCTACAGATGGGGAAGGTTTAAATGTAAAGCAAATGGATGAAGTTTCCGGCGCTCTCACTTCAAACCTCGGGTCGATTGCGATGGATGAGCATACGTGTAAGCTTGGTTTCAACCTTAGGTATCCTGTGAGTGCAGATTATTTGGCCATTGATCAGAAATTAAAAGATCTCGCTGCAAAAAATGAGGGCACGTATGAAGTCTTCGACCATCTGGCATCGATTCACCTTGAAAAAGACCATCCCTTTGTCACCACATTGCTTTCCGTTTATAACAACGTCACTGGTGAAGAAGCGAAAGCGAAGACGATGGGAGGGGCGACCTATGCGAGAGCCCTTGAAGCAGGCGTTGCTTTCGGGGCCTTATTTGATGATAGCCCGGATACGGCTCACCAAAGGGACGAACATGTAAGAATTTCAGATATGATCAAGGCCATTGAAATCTATGCCGAAAGTCTATATGCATTGACAAGATAAAGAAAGAGGGACCACGTGATGTCCGAACCTTCCACGGAGAAAACATATCGCTTTATTCAGATGTTTTACTTTTTTACTTTTTTTGCCTTCGGTTCGATTTTTCCTCTATTATCTGTCTTTTTAGAAGAGGAAAAAGGGCTGAATCACACACAAATCGGAATCGTTATCGCAGCCCTTCCCCTGGTCACCATTTTTGTACAACCGGTTTGGGGGATGCTGAGTGATTATACAAGGAATCCGAAACGGTTGTTAATGATTGCTTCCATTTTCGCTTCCGTGCTGGGAATCTTTTATCCCTGGCTGCAATTGTTCCCCGTCCTCTTACTAGGCATCATTTGTATCGCATTGTTTCAATCAGGGATCGTTCCTTTGTCTGACAGCTTATCATTGAATTTTGTCCAACGGAATGGAAAGGAATATGGTAACATCCGCCTTTGGGGAGCCGTTGGTTTCGCTGTGGCTGTATTTGTTTTAGGACGTTTGACAGAAGCGACTGGGTCGATGAATTGGATTTTTTATTCTTTTTCATTAGGATTACTGCTCGCTTTACTGACTTTATTTGAATTTCCAAAGCGCGCCGATGAGGTGACGGTTTCTTTTAGAGAGGGATTAAAGACCTTAATTAAAGAAAAGCCATTCCTGCTTTTTCTTGTATCTAACTTTCTCATCTTTGGTCCTGTCTTAGCGAATAATTATTATTTTGGTACGTTTATATTAGTTGTAGGAGGGACACTTTCAGGGGTAGGACTTGCCTTTTTGCTTGCCGCTGGAAGTGAAGCACCATTCATGAAGTTCGCTCAAATGGTCATCAATCGTTTTGGCGTTGTATTTATTATCATTTTCAGTGCATCGGTCTCTTGTTTAAGATGGTTGTTTTATTATTTTGAACCCTCTAGTACAGTCGTCTACGCAACGACGATTGCCCAGGGGGTTTCCGTGGGACTCTACATACCCGCTGCTCTCATCCTGGTTCGGGAACTGGCGCCGGACGATGTAAGGGCTACGGCTGTGGGCTTATATTCAGCTGTCGGAAACGGACTTGGGAATGCTTGTTTTACATTCGTTGGAGGATTGGTGATTGATCTTTATAGTGTGTCGTTCATGTATGGTGTGTTTTCTTTCATGACTTTTATAGGAATCATCATTCTCCTGGTCGTTAATAAAATGGTTCAACCTGAAATGAAGGGGCGTATGGCATGAGTCATTATTTTATTGGTATAAAAGTCCATTCTGAGATTAGTGAAAAATTGATGAACTGGCAATCCATTCTGAGAGAGACAATGAACTATAAAGATTGGACGGCGAAAGCAGATTTGCATGTCACATTAAAGTTTCTCGGTAGTTGTTCCGATGAAAGGATTGAACGATATGTCCAACGTTTGAAAAATGAAAGCTGGCCTTCTGAGTATTCTTTAACAGTGGGTCCGGCTGGTGGTTTCGGTGATCAGGAGCGACCGAGGGTTTTCCATGCACAAGTGGAGAAGGCACCTTCCTTGTTGGAAACAAAAGAAAAAGTGGATGGGATTGGTGAAAAGTTAGGTTTTCAAAAGGAAAAACGTGAGTTCAATCCCCATATCACATTGGCTAAAAAGCAGGCAGAAGGGGTCTCCCCATTAATGGAGGCTTCCGAGGACTCTGTCCTTTTTGAAACGTATGAAATGGTCGTGAACGAATTTTCTATTTTCCGAATCCATCCTGGAAAGCATCCAAAGTATGAAACAGTTGCGACGATTAAAGGTGGTCAGAAGATTTAATATGGCACAATTGATTAAATTAAATGATTATATTTCCAGATATGAAACAAATATCTATCAGTATCCCAGCCGATATGTAAAATTAAAAAGTGATCATTGGAATAAAATGAAAAAACGGTTCGAACAAGGTTGGGTTGAAAAGCCAATCGAAAATGGCAAAAGAATAGAAGAAGAGGAGCAGAAAGGGATTAAAAAGTTTTTTAAAAAGAAATCGAAAGAAGAAGCGGAGGAATCCATAGAAAATCCTTTGAGCAAAGATGATTTTCCTTCCTCAACGGAAGAATTGAAACAATACTACTTAGATGGTTTAATCCCCTTTCAGTTGAAATGGGCGACGACTACTTTAATGGAAAAATCATTTCTGGATCCCTCTTACAAGCAAAATTCTGACTTGAAGTATTTTTTACAACGTTTTCCGGATACCTTTCTTCTTATGTTTGAGCCTGTTGTGCAAATGAAAAACGCAGAGGTGGAGATCGACCATCTGCTTATCGGTCCATCTGGTATTGAAATCATCTCTCTCCTCTCTCATCCAAACGGCGAATCCATTCATCCTACTTCAGAAAATAGTTGGAATATTGAAAAGGAGGGGGGGCAAAGCAAGGTGTTGAGCCCGATGCACTCCCTCCGCAGAACAGAAACATTTGTAAAAAGTGTACTGAATAAATATCAATTGGACTTTCCATATCGCAAAGTCGTCTTATCTAAAAATATGCGATTTGTTTCGGGACAAGTTCCCTATAGAACCGACTGGATTGGTAAAGATCAATATACCTCATGGTTTCATGAGAAAAGGGCGGTAAAATCTCCATTGAAGTATGACCAATTGAAGGTAGCAGAAGCTTTGTTGAAACATTGCAGGACAATCGCTGTTAAACGCCCGGAATGGGACATGGAAGACAGTTTTACGGAAGGATGAATTCCTTTTCCGGGACAGCCTGTGGCTTTCCGATGTAGTAACCCTGGCCAAAATCAACACCTAATTGTTGAAGCCATTCCCATTCTTCTTGTAATTCGATCCCTTCAGCGAGAACGTGGATGTTCAATTGTTTTGCTCGTTCCATCACATCGAATAGAAAAGCTTGATTGTTCACATCCGAATGACAATTTTGAATGTAAGAACGATCTATTTTTAAATAATCCGGTTGAAGCAGACTGAGCATCTCTAATGTGCTGTAACCGGAGCCGACATCATCCAGTGCCACTTTCATTCCCGACGCTTTATATGTTTCGAGGATGGATTTTAAATGTTCCACATCATCGATTTTTTCTGTTTCAACGACTTCAAAAACAAGGTCTTCTGGATCAATGTTAAATTCTTTAACGATTTGGAACGTGTGCTTCAAGCAAAATTCCGGTACATAAATCGTCGATGGAAGAAAGTTGATGAATATCTTATCTCCCGCATTCAGATGTTCTGACTTTGCTTTTACCGCTGTTCTGCGTGCTTTTTGATCAAGCATGGATTGGAGACCAGAGCGGCTGGCATATGAAAATAATTCCCCAGGTGGTACAGAAAGGTCTTTCGTCCGAAGTAGAGACTCATATCCGTAAACGCGGTTGTTCTTCATGTCAACAATGGGCTGTAAGTGCGATTGAAAAGATCCGGAATGGATCAACTCCGCTAATTCAGGGGATTGCAATCTTTCATATAAATGTTGAATAGAAATCGGAAATGATTGAGAGTTTTCGGTATTGAGAATATGTACCCAATAATCTGGCGTTGAACCTTCAAACCAATCGACCAGAGCAAGTCTTAATTCATCTTTATTCTTATAGCTATAAACTTTTGCCTCCGGACTTTCATAGGTGAGACGAAGTGGAAATTCCTTTCCTCCTTGATGAGGATGTATGGAGTTCAAAACTAATGCTCCCTGTTCTGGAATAAATACAGAAGTACCACAATATTGACAATCCTTTGCCAAAGTATACCCCTCCTTTTTTACTAATAGTATACTAGAATAATAGGAACGTTGTATAATGATATGATCACATAGGTAGGAGAAATGTCTCATGTACATAATGATTGTCAATCCAGTAGCTGGTAATGGTAAAGCAATGAGCCTGTTTCGGCGCATACAAAAAGAACCGTTATATAAAAAAGAGAATTGTCGGTCGTTCCTAACTGAAGAAACCGGGCATGCAGAAAGACTGGCCCTTCAAGTGACCAAAATCCATCATGAGTCTTTGAAAGGAATTATTGTCCTTGGAGGGGATGGGACGCTCCATGAAGTCGTGAATGGAATAAGAAATTATTCTGAAACTCCTGTTTGTTTTATACCAGCGGGTTCAGGGAATGATTTTGCCAGAGGGACGTCTTTGAAGAAGCGAGGACTAAAACTGTTTCGATCCTATGTGAGAAACCCAAAGAAATCAAAGGTCTATCTTGCAAACTACAGTCTTAATAACAGGCAGAAGCATGGAAGGCGTATGTTTATGAATAGTATCGGCTTTGGGCTTGATGGTGTAGTGGTAGCTGTAGCCAACCAGCAAAAATACCGCTCCTGGACAAAAAGGCTTCATATAACTAAACTTACTTATCCTCTTGCTCTTCTGCGATCCATATCGAAGGCCAAACCCATCCAATTTGAGCTTTCTCTTGATGGGAAACAAATGAACATTCATCAAGCCATGATGGTGACCATAACCAATCATCCTTATTATGGTGGTGGAATGAAGATTGCCCCAAAGGCGAACATAAACAGTAAAGGGTTATCCATCCTTGTAGTCAAGCCGATATCTAAAAAGAAGCTGCTGGCCATGTTTATCAGCGTATTTTTTGGTCTGCATACAAAGATGAAGGAAGTGGAAGAATGGAAAGCTTCCTCTGTACATATAAGCTCGGGACAACCGCTCCCTTTTCAAGTGGATGGTCAAAATGGCTCTTGCTGTGATTGCAGCATCAAGAAAGCGGAAACATCGACAACATTCTACTTGGATTGATAGATATCTCTTGAAAGTTGACAGATTGATGGGTTAATCTAAAATAAGGTAACTGTTGAATCGGTATCATGAAAATTTTGGATCATTACCAAAGTACGATATACTAGAACAACAAACAAAGTCGTGATTCAATCACAAGAGGATTTGAGGAATTGAAGGTGAAATGGTTGGAACATATTCTTGGTAGTAATTGGACGATAACACCAGCAGGCGGTTCGACAGGAGAAGCCTACTACGCTCAGACCGAAGGGAAACGTTTATTCTTAAAACGTAATTCTTCCCCCTTTTTAGCTGTTTTATCTGCTGAAGGTATTGTGCCAAAGCTTGTATGGACCAAACGGCTTGAGAACGGAGATGTAATTACAGCACAGGAGTGGCTGGAAGGGCGCGAACTGAAGCCTGAGGAGATGAAACATAGACGTGTGGCAAACCTTCTTAGCAAAATCCATCATTCCACAGAACTTCTTGATATGCTCATGAGGCTAGGAAAACATCCGTTAACACCGGATGAAGTACTGAGAGATATAAAAGAAAACCAAAAGGTTCTGGATCAAGTAGATCCCCGGATCGAAATTCATCAAGCCATCAAATTTTTAGAAAAACACGCTCACCATGTCCACCATGATGTACACGTCGTTTGTCATTGCGATACAAACCATAATAATTGGTTGTTGTCTTCCAAAGACCAGCTTTACCTTATCGACTGGGATAACGCAATGGTAGCAGATCCAGCTCTTGATCTTGGCATGCTATTGTATAACTATATCCCCGAAGATCATTGGAACGTATGGTTAAAAGAATATGGAATCTACCCTGACTCTCATATGTTTGAACGAATGAAGTGGTACTCTGTATCGCAGGCCCTGGCTTTCATACAATGGCATCAAATGAGAGGCGAATACGATGAAGCTTCCATTCGGACCGAGAAGCTGAAAAAAATTATGAAAAAGCATGAAATCATATAAAAAAGTTCCATCTGAATTTTATTCAGATGGAACTTTTTTATATTTCATATTCAACTAAATGGCAGGATTGTGGAAGACTTAGTTTCGAGACTTTTGTTGAGTGGATGGGGGCTGCGGGGAATGGATCGCTTTCCGCGGGAGCGCGGTGAGCCTCCTCGGACTTCTGCGGGGTCTCGCCTAGCACTCTTTTCCCGCAGGAGTATCCCATTCCCCTCCGCCCCTTTGCCAAATTAGTTGTCTCGAAACCTCCTTCTCGAATAAGCAACAATCCAGCGATGGGAGTATAAGGATCAAATTCCCGTGCAGAGGTGTTTGAATCCTGAAAGCTTGATACTGAGCGCTTTATACTCCTAACAGTGGGA
>NZ_QUAE01000038.1:0-13561 GCF_003386945.1 Halobacillus trueperi
AGCTTTTCGCATGCAGAATAGTGTGCTTAGGAGTTCATTCCCCTCCAATAACCATGTGCATAAAAGCAGCTAATTCCGAAAGTGGTTTCGAGATACTTAAATGGCAAAGGGGCGGAGGGGAATGGCGCTCCCGCGGAAAGCGAGCTATTCCCCGCAGCCCCATCCACTCAACAAAAGTCTCGAAACTGAGTGTTCCACAATCGGGAGCTTTAGTGAGATAAAAGAGGATAAAAAAAGCCCCCTTTTGAATGGGCAAAAGGGGGTGATGGTACGTGTCTTTTCATTGAAGGGAGACAGACCATGAAATCTACAGGTTATTTTTCCTGGCGGGGAAAAATAATAGGGTGATTCGACGTAAGAGACAAAAGAGAGTACTTTAGTAAGAAATGAATACAAATAAACAAAAAACCATGTGCAAAGTCGTGGACAACCAGCACGACAGCGCACGAGCACGATTCAGTATCTCTTTTGCTATTCCTTATTGTATCACCTTTTCCCTTGTTGCTGCTTTGGGAAAAAAACGTTCAAAAATGATAACTGAATAGAGGTTTTAAGAAAGGATTTTCTCAAGTTTTGACTACTATTGGTAAATTGTAAAATATATTCAGAAGAGTGATTGTTGAAAAAGCATGAATCTTGTACACTTGAACTATCAACTATATGGAGTGGAGCACATGGATGTCAGTAAAATCCAACTAATGATTCAAATGCAGGCCATGTCTATGTTAGGCAATCGGAATTCGAACACTTTTTCAGGCGGAATGCAGGATATGACGTTTCAAAGCCTGTTGAATGCAGCGATGGATCAATCGTTTCGTGCGAGCGGGCCTTCTGTGCCAAACCGCCTTACACAACCAGTGAGCAGCCTTACAGCTCAGCAAGTACCAGTCCCTGTGGAGAAAAGCCAGGAAGGGAATAACATTGCGGATGTAACTAGTGGAAACGCGGGTGTAGATCAGCTCATAAAGAAAGCCTCAGAGCGCTATGGGGTCGATGAAAAACTGGTAAGGTCCGTGGTGAAGGCTGAATCAAACTTTGATGCTGGTGTCGTCAGTCATGCAGGAGCTCAAGGGTTAATGCAGCTTATGCCCGCAACAGCAAAGGGCCTTGGCGTTACAGATCCATTTGATCCGGAGCAAAACTTAATGGGCGGGACAAAATATTTAAGGCAAATGCTCGATCGTTATGATGGAAATACCGAATTAGCGCTTGCTGCTTATAATGCCGGTCCTGGCAATGTAGACAAGTATGAGGGTGTACCACCATTCCGGGAAACGCAAAATTACATAACTAAAATACTCGGAAGAGCATAAAGGAGCGCGGGGTCTTATAAAAGAGCCCGCGCTTTTTAATATCGAAAGGAATATCAGCCTGTTTAACTGAAAAACGGTATTGCTTACTTATCTGGTTCAAGTTCCCGACTCATCTGCATGTATTGATTAAAGACGACCGTCATCTCTTTCAGGCGGTTTCGTACGTCTTCGTCTATGAGCTCTCCTTGAGTTGAAAAGTGATTCGTGTGTGTATATACGTAGTTCGGTGTTACCATGCACCGGAAATAATTCAGGATCGGTTTTAATTGATTTTCTACAACGAGGTGATGTTGCAAAGTTCCCCCATTAGCCACAATCGATACGGGTTTATAACGCATGGCAAGGGGCGATACTGCATCAAATACGTTTTTCAAAGTACCTGGGATCGATCCTTGAAAAACGGGAGTAGCGAGGACATAAGCATCGGCTTCTTCGATTTCATGGATTAATTTCTTCATATCATCATTGTACTCTTCCGCTGGGCGGCCATCTACGAATTGAAGCTCGTAGTCCTCGAGATCAACAATTTTTGTGGTGTGGTCCGTTGGCAGCTGTTGTATATATTTTTCGATTTCATCAAGGAGCGTCCGGGTCTTTTTCCCGACGATGGTTCCGTTCAATAGTAGGATCTTCATGACAACTTTCTCCCCTTCAATTTTCTTTGAGCTATGTTATCGTATGCAGAAATTAATAAAATGGGCTATGTAGCTAATGGTAGTATGTGTTGAGATGGCCCGATTATCTTATGAAATTCTGCATGGCGGGTACAGCTCGAAGTTCAACCGCCTTCCTTCATGGCAGGTAAGCGTGAATCACCGTAACGGTTGGAGTATATGTGGAATAGTCTCTTTTCTTTTCATGGTAAAGTATACGTCTTATTTAAGCAATTGTGAGGATTATGCTTGCTTCATGTCGGAATAAGAAGGGTATAATAGGGAGAGGAGGGAAGGCGATGATTCGTTTATGGCGAAGAATTAAGTTTCTGTTCAATGTCAGAAAATCTGTGCCGTTTCTCGTGCGATTTTTCAAATCAAAAGACGTGAGTGCCGGGAAGAAATGGTTTTCCGTTGTACTATTAGTGGCTTATCTTCTGTTCCCATGGGACGTCATCCCGGATTTCCTCGTATTTTTCGGTCTCGTCGATGACCTTGCTGTTTTCACTTACATCATGCAATGGATGGTGAAGATGGCACCTGCGGACTTGCAAAAGGAGTACCGCGTCTATGATGAATAGAAATGTTTAATCAACGGCAAGATGAGGAATGTAACTGTAGTAGATTCAATTATTAGTCAAGGAGTGATGGATAATGAGTAATGTAATGTTTACCGCACATGCAACAGCACAAGGTGGACGAAATGGCCACGTTAAGTCAGATGACGGTTTAATTGATTTGAACCTTTCCATGCCTGGTGAAGGTGATGAAAAAGGATCGAACCCAGAGCAATTATTTGCTGCTGGTTATTCCGCTTGCTACGATGGAGCACTAAACTTGGTTGCAAGTAAACAGAAGAAAGATATCGAATCTGAAATCACTGCTGACGTCAGCCTTTTGAAAGATGAATCGGACAATGGTTTTAAAGTAGGCGTTGTCCTTAATGTGAAAGTGAAAGGCGTTTCTCAGGAAGAAGCGGAATCACTTGCTGAGGAAGCTCACAAAGTATGCCCATACTCTAAAGCGACAAGTGGAAATATCGACGTTGAAATCAATGCGAGCGCCGTATAATAAATAATCTCTTCATCCCTGGTGGAAAATCCACCAGGGATTTTTATTTAGCTGAAGGGAAGAATAGCTAAAGCGTATGAGATGCGATTCGTATCACTACCAGGCGTGCTGGTAATTATGGTATTTTATAGTCGAAGGGGTGAAGTCGATGAAGATCACCGACCAAGCGAGAGATTTGTTGAATCAAATCTTAGAAGATGAAGATGCAGGATGCCTGCGCTTGTTTTTTGCTGGATACGGGTGTGGGGAACCAGATATAGGTATGACGATTGGTGAACCGGAAGGGGATGATGAACTTCATCACATCAATTCTATTCCCGTGGCCATAGACAGTAGAATTGCCCATATGACGGAAACTTTGACAATTGAAGGTAAGCAGACAATGGAAGGACCGAAGTTTCAGATGCTTGGACTTCCCGAAAAAGACTGTTGAATAGATGCCCACAGTTTTGTGGGTTTATTTTTATAGGAGCACGACCCGGATATGGGGCTCTCCATAGTGAAATGTACATAAGAAAAGAGGGGATCGCTACACATCATGATGGCATCAGGACACCAGGTTGTGGGCTTCACTTTCGGAGTGGGGGCAATGACATTACTCCCTACGTTCGAGTGGATGCCTGAACAGCCTCTCCAAACGGTTTTATTTTTTGTGTTTGTCCTTTTCGGCTCGCTTTTGCCGGATATCGACACACCTACATCTACCCTCGGCCACAAGTTTTGGCGAGGACTTATGACGGTCTTTACCGTCGCATTTCTTTGTTACTTGTTTGTTCCGGAGTATTTGGATACATATCGAGAACAACTTAAAATATTCGTCATGTTGCTTTTACCCATCCTCATTATGATTCGTGGACATAGAAAAATGACCCACTCCGTGTTGTTTGTCGGTTTACTCATCGGGTACGGCATTATCCTTGAACAAGCTTTCGCCATCCCCCGTATGTATATCGGAGGATTGATCATAGGAGTGGTTTCCCATTTGTTCGGGGATTACATAACGAAAAAAGGCATCCCATTGGCTTATCCTTTTTCCAAGAAATATTTACAGTTCATCTTTACCTTCCGAACAGGATCCAACAGCGAGCGTCTCATTGTCTACAGCCTGCTTTTATGGAACGTATGGTACCTCACCTCAAACATTTTCTGACACTACATTCAAGTAGTGTCTTTTTTCTATACCCAGTTTATTAAACAATATGGCAGGATTGTGTAAGACTCAGTTTCGAGATGCGGGGTTCGTTGCCATGTTGAGCGTCAGGGTGGCTGGGAAGCAACTCGCTTTCCTGTGGGGGAGCGCCGAGCTTCCTCGGACTTCGTCCTGCGGGATCTCGCCTATCTCCTTCTCCCACGGGAGTCTCGCAGCTTCCCAACCACCCCATACCATGAAAGTGAGAAACGAACCCATTTACTGGGGGAGGGTGCCTTCCACTATCCTGGTCTTATACGCAAAAAGCGCTCTATAACAAGCTTTTCGCATGCAGAATAGTGTGCTTAGGAGTTGATTCTCCTCCAATAACCATGTGCATAAAAGCAGCTAATTCCGAAAGTGGTTTCGAGATACTTAAATGGCAAAGGGGCGGAGGGGAATGGCGAGACTCCTGCGGGAAAAAAGTGCATGGTGAGACCCCGCAGAGCGAAGCTTGAGGAGGCTCACCGCGCTCCCGCGGAAAGCGAGCTATTCCCCTCCGCCCCATCCACTCAACAAAAGTCTCGAAACTGAGTCTTCAACTAAAGGGAGCGTATATGGAATATGAAGAGGTGGGTAAAAGGAAATATAATCCATAAATATTTCAATATCTTTAAGTTTTTATAGACATATTTTCGAAAATTCAATAAAATAGAAGAAAGATAGATAAGGAGGGCGAGTGTTTTGACAGATTATCAACTAATTGAACCGAGCCCATTGCGAAAGCTTCAAATGAGTCGCACTTCCTTTTTATATGATGCATACCTGGGTTACTTAAGGAAGTACCCTAGAAAAGATGCTGTCTTACAGACGAAAGACCACATCCTCTCCCAGTTCCCCACATCGATCGATGACCAAATAGTCTGTATGGAATTTTTTTATATGAATGATTTTTTTGAAGAGTTGTCTGTCATTACTGCTTCCCCTTACATAAATAAAGAGGCGGGGCACTTGTATCAGGTGATCCTGTCTCAGATGGGTAGAGATAAAAAGAAAAATTATTTGGATGAATTAAAAGATCTCCATTTTACACATCCATCGTTACGATGTCTTCATTTGTTCACCCTCGTTTATTCTTATCAAGATTTGAAAGTATTTACAGCCTTGGACAAGTATTTGGACGAATGCGATCAGGCGCTTCAGCAAGTAGACGAGCCTCTGATGTATTATTATTTGAATCAACGTTATCAAGAGCTGCTTTTTTATCATTATTGGAAGACCAATAACTCCATTCTTGCTAGCCGTTATGCATATAAAATGATCAACACAGAAGTATCTCCAAGAAGGAAGAGCCGCATGCATCATGATTTGGCGTTATGCCAGCTTTTTAATGGCTATGATTCTTCTATGGAATCGTTATTAAAGTCTATGGAAATTGCTGAAAAACATGGGCATTTACGTTTTTTGCAAACGGTGAAAAATCGCTCGCTTCCTTTCATATCTGCTTTTCATCAGGAAACAGAAGGGATATCTACCACAGATCCAGTAGAGCAAGCTCACCTTGCTTTAGCACGAGGAGATTATAAAAAGACTCAGGAAATCCTGCACTCCTTGCCATCACTCACGCCCTTTCAAGAAAGTTACTTGGGTCTGGCTAAAGGAAACAGGGAGATGCTCAAGCATTCCTATCATCGTTTCATCCATGAACAAGGGGATTACTTCTTTGCCCAACTTCCACTAGCATATTTAGAAAGAATATAAAAATAAATGGAGGTTTTCTTTTATGAAAAGGTTAGCCGGATTATTTCTTGTTCTTTTTCTAATCCTCGCAGGTTCATGGGGAATGGGAGAGATGAAGACCGCCCACGACCCAGGTGATGGAGGTTATTGGAGTATAGAGAATCCAGAAATCTAAAAGTTGGGATGAAACAGAAAAGGTGTCCTTCCGTGATTGGAAAAGGACACCTTTTTCGTTCAATTATTCTTTCTTTCTTTTGTGTCGTTCGGGCAGTGGTTCTTTTCGTATCATCTTCGTAAAGGCATAAACGAAGAGAATGATGATCACTGTAAACGGAAGAGCAGAAACGAGGGAAGCCGTCTGCAAGGCATCCAGGCCACCGGCAACCAGGAGCACACCCGCGATGGCTGCCATCAGGATACCCCAAATCACTTTAATGGCAAGGGCAGGGGTTAGGCTGCCATTGGTCGTCATACTTGCCAAAATGTATGTGGCTGAGTCAGCAGATGTGATCAAGAACGTCGCAATCAATAAAATCGATAAGAAGGATAAAATACCTGTAAGAGGCAGGTATTCATAGGCTTTAAAGAGGGCGACCGTCACATCATTGTTGACGGCTTCAGCAATCTTGGTTCCATTGTTCAAGTCACTGTTCAAGGCGGTTCCACCGAAAACGGCGATCCATAAGCAAGCAATCAGCGGTGGAACGACAAGGACGCCGAATATGAACTCTCTGATCGTTCGGCCGCGGGAAACGCGGGCAACGAAGGCCCCGACAAATGGAGACCATGCAATAACCCACGCCCAATAGAAAATCGTCCAATCCCGGAGCCAACTCCCTCCTTCATAAGGGGTCAACCTTAGACTATACCCCACAAAGTTCGAGATATAATCCCCGATTCCTAAGGTGAAACTATTTAAAATAAAGACAGTCGGACCAGCGAAGAAGACGAATAAAAGTAAAACTAAGCAAAGGGCCAGGTTCAAGTTACTAAGCCATTTAATCCCTTTTTCTAATCCAGTACTGGATGAAGTTAAGTATAAGACGAGCAGTACGCCTGTTATGATAAGCTGGATCGATGTACTATTCGGAATGCCGAATACCGCGTTTAATCCACCGTTCATTTGAAGGATTCCCAGTCCAAGGGAAGTCGCGATTCCCATCACTGTAGCGATGACGGCTAATGAGTCGATGGTGTACTTCACAGGCTTTGATTTCCCGAGTACGGGTTCAAGAGCTGTAGATACGAGACCATTCTTTTCCTTCCTGAATTGCAAGAAGCCAATAAGCAGCCCGACAATGGCGAAAACGGACCATTGGTTAATCCCCCAGTGGAAGAATGAATAGCCCATGGCCACACGCGCCGCATCCTCGGTTTGGGCATCCAAATCTGAGAAGGGGGTTTCGAAAAAGTGGCTCATCGGTTCTGCGACTCCCCAGAATACGAGTCCTACCCCGAATCCGGCGGAGAATAGCATTCCAATCCACGTAAAGAAAGGAAATTCAGGTTTTGAATCTTGAGGCCCGATTTTGATTTTTCCGTATTTACTCAGTCCGAGAGCAGCTAAGAATATGACAAAGCCGAAGACGGATATGAGATAAAACCAACCGAAATTAACAGTAGTAAATTCAAATAAGGCACCAGCAACTGTACCGAAGCCTTCAGGGTTGATCGCTCCTACGATGACTAGGACGGTGATGACGGTAGCGGAGATGAGAAAAACAGGGTTTTTAAGTTGATCTTTCATCGTGGACTCCTTTCATGAAACATGGATAGTAGATGAACATGAATTTAATGATCGATTTAGTTATTCCCTACATTTTCCTATGAAAAACATTTACAACTTGAATTCGGAACGAAGCATTCCCATGAGAATGGTGTCATAATAAGCGCCATCCACATATTCATTTTTTCTGAGTCGCCCTTCTGTCTGGAAGCCTGTTTTTTCATAGAGTCTTAGCGCTTGTGTGTTGCCGCTCCATGTGTCCAGTTGAACTCGTTCAAGGTTCAATGTGTAAAAGAGGTGTTTCAACAATGTTTGAATGATGTCGCTGCCATATCCACGTCCCCAATATTCTCTTTCCCCGAGGCTCAAACCGATTTCTGCTGTCCTTGTCACTGGATTGAGGTTGCTGTAGCTGCATTTTCCAATAGGCACTCCTGTACTCATCGTATAGACAATAAAAACACGTCCATTTTCCCAAAGAGGTTGTGCGGTGAGGTTTTTTTCATAAAAAGCTTCTATATCTTCTTGCGGGTTGTTATTTTGATAGGCGGAGTCGCTCCCATGTGCAAGGTTCGCTATTTCTTCATCATTCGCCCATTTAAATAAATGTTTCAAGTCGTCCTTTGAAACAGGACGGAGTTCAACAAGATTTCCTTTCAGCATATCCATTCCCCCATGTTTTAATCTATTTTCATCGTATAAGAAAACTTTTCTAAAAAGAAGAGTTGTCGCAGGATCGTGGTTATGAGATTTTAAACTCGGACAAAATGATGAAGAGGAGGTTTCGCATGTTTGAAAAATGTACAGAAGTCCGCCAATGGTTAAGTGAATTTGATAGTGAATGGATGTTTGCAGGAGGATGGGCCATTGACCTTCATATCGGAGAAGAAACGAGGCATCACGAAGATGTGGAAGTCGCCATTTTCCGTGAAGACCAACACGAATTATACGAAGCATTGAAATCGTGGGATTTACATGTCGTCAAAAAGAAGGATATCAAGCGTTGGGAAGGAGAGACACTTACACTTCCTGACCATGAAATCCATGCCTTTTCTCAAGAGGGCCATCGATTAGAAATTCTCCTCAATGAAAAAAACAAGCATCGCTGGCAGTTCAGAAGAGATCCCTTTATTACATTCGAAATCAGTCGTATGCATCTGCAGTCAGAACATGGGCATTCGTATTTGAACCCTGAAATTGTGCTTCTTTATAAATCAACCTATACAACAGAGAAAGACGCGGAGGACTTTCTTCACGTCTTCCCTTTCTTGAATGATCATCAGAAGGAGTGGTTGAAACAGGCGTTGATGCATCACCAGCCTGAACACCCGTGGCTGGAAGCTTTACTCTATTGAACGTTCATTCTAAGAAACTTATAAAATGATAAAAGCCCAGGAGACATCCGTCTTTTGGGCTATATTTATGTAGGGAATATTCGACGAATTGTTTATTTTTTCTCGGTTTGGGTATTCGATAAACATACATCGAACACTACCCCCTCGAATGAACATCCCCTTGTTTCGAAAATACGCACAAGTTTTGGAAAGGAGTTAACAATGAAAAAAGTCACTTCTGTTTTTTGGATTACATTAGCCATTGCGCTATTTTCAGTCGTTTGGGGTTCGGTTGCCCCCAAAAATCTTGAAAGTATCACAGGGAGTATCCAATCTTACATCTCTGTTCACTTTGGATGGTATTACTTACTGATCGTTACTGGTTTTGTGATTTTCTGTCTTTATATGATTTTCAGTCCTTATGGAAAAATGAAACTTGGAAAGCCTGCGGACAAGCCTGAATACAATTACGCGACATGGTTCGCGATGCTTTTCAGTGCCGGGATGGGAATCGGACTCGTCTTCTGGGGAGCAGCAGAACCGATCTACTTTTATGCCAATAATGCCCCGACCGCAGAGACGGGGACAGCGGCCGCTCTGAATGAATCCATGCGATTTGTGTACTTCCACTGGGGAGTTCATGCATGGGGAATCTATGCAATCGTTGCTCTAGTCCTCGCTTATTTCAAGTTCCGTCGAGGTTCACCAGCTTTAATTAGTTCAACACTCGAGCCCTTATTCGGAGATAAAATGAATGGGCCGTGGGGGAAAGTCGTCGATGTCATCGCCGTGTTTGCGACTATTGTCGGTGTAGCGACGACCCTTGGATTTGGTGCAGCACAGATCAATGGCGGTTTGACGTTCTTAACCCCCCTTGAAGATTCATTCGGTATTCAATTGCTCATCATTGCCGTCGTTACCGTTTTGTTCATGATTTCCGCTTATACGGGATTGAGTAAGGGGATTCGTTATTTAAGTAATACAAATATGGTTCTAGCTTTAGCCTTGCTTACCATCACGTTGATTGTAGGTCCAACGCTCTTCATTATGAACATGTTTACAGATACGATTGGTGCTTACTTACAAAACTTGCCGACCATGAGTTTCCGTCTTGCACCGAACAATGAAGAAAACCGTACATGGATCAACAACTGGACGGTTTTCTACTGGGCATGGTGGATTGCGTGGTCCCCATTTGTGGGAATCTTTATTGCTCGTGTTTCCAAAGGACGTACAATTAGAGAGTTTTTATCAGGAGTCCTACTCGTACCTTCTGTTGTAGGTTTTCTATGGTTTTCAACTTTCGGGTCTTCAGCGATCAAAGTCCAACAAGAGCAAGGAGGGCTTTCCGATCTAGCTACAGAACAAGTGATGTTCGGAACATTTGATAATTACCCACTAGGTTTGATCCTGTCGATTATCGCGATGGTATTGATTGGGACATTCTTTATTACATCCGCAGACTCTGCAACATTTGTATTGGGGATGCAGACGACAAATGGATCTCTAACACCACCTACGATGGTTAAATTCGTATGGGGAATTGTCCAGTCGTCCATGGCCGCTGTACTATTATATTCCGGTGGACTGCAGGCGCTGCAGAACGCACTCATATCCGCTGCCTTTCCATTCTCTTTCATCATGATTTTGATGGTCGTATCCTTATATAAGGCGATTCGAGCAGATAAAATCGCGCTTGATCGAGGGAAGGATAAAGAAGAAAAAACATCAGCCTAATCAGAAGGAACTTTCGCGATAAGAAGCGGAAGTTCCTTCTTCCATCAATCTTCTCATTTTGATAGAGCGTATTACATTTTAAGAGTGATAGATTCCTTGGATGCCTTTTTATTTAAGGAGTGTCGATAACAAAGGATTGGATTCAGGTTTGAACTCTTTGTGTTTTTTTTCATGAAAATGTATCATAAAAGCTTAGAGGAATCTGATAGAATAAAAAGGAAATGGGTTAGATATAAAAGGAGCCAGAGATATGTGGGAATGGAGAAATATTTATCGTGGGATGCTGATGGGAGCGAGTGATGTCGTTCCAGGTGTAAGTGGAGGGACGATTGCAGTCGTTCTCGGCATTTACGACCGTCTGATTGATGCCATCAACGGTTTTTTTAGTAAAGAATGGAGAACACATCTAAAATTTTTATTGCCACTTGGAATTGGAGTGGTTATCGCCATCGGTTTGATGGCCAACTTGATCGAGTGGTTATTTGAACACTACCCGGGGCCGACCCAGTTTTTCTTCCTGGGCTTGATTATCGGAGTGTTGCCGTACTTAACACATAAAGCAGATGTAAAGCATAATTTTAAAGCGAAACACTTTTTGTTACTACTGATCGGAGCTGTCTTAGTCGCCTCCATGGCATTTTTCCAGACAACAGAGTCTGAACCCATGCAAAACTTATCGTTTGCCGGATACATTCTGTTGTTTTTCTCCGGATGGATTGCCAGCAGTGCTATGATTCTACCCGGAATCAGCGGTTCATTTATTCTATTGATTATCGGAGTATATACGACCGTAACCTCAGGGATTTCTGATTTCAGAATTGATATCATCGCCGTTGTAGGTGCAGGAATCGTCTGTGGTATCGTTGTGATGAGTAAGATTGTGAAGTTTTTCCTTGAAAATTATACATCTGGGACCTTCGCGGTCATTATTGGTCTGGTTATTGGTTCTGTATTCGTTATTTTTCCTGGTGTGCCTGAAATGGGAGTGATGATGCTTGTCAGTATCATTGCATTCCTTGGAGGTTTGCTTGCTGCATGGCTATTGGGCAGGGTGGAATACAAGTAAGCCTGACGAAAGACAAATGTATACATTTTGGGTATGATAAGAAGTAGTTATTTATAAAGGAGATTGAGTTTGATGGAAGCCATTCATACAACGGATAAGTTCAACGAAACAATTGCAAGCGACCGTCCGGTCATCGTGAAATTCGAAGCAGACTGGTGCCCGGATTGCCGACGCATGGATATGTTTATTGGTGACATCCTAGAGGAATATAATGGATACGATTGGTATAATGTCAATCGCGATGAACTTCCAGAGGTCGCAGAAAAGTATGAAGTGATGGGGATTCCAAGCATCCTCATT
Organism: Halobacillus trueperi; assembly: GCF_003386945.1. NCBI lineage: Bacteria > Bacillati > Bacillota > Bacilli > Caryophanales > Bacillaceae > Halobacillus > Halobacillus trueperi. The sequence continues at coordinate 12,070 of NZ_QUAE01000038.1, forward strand.
TTTAAAGATGGTAACAAAAAAGCCCATCTTCATAGTGCGAATGCTAAAACTCCAGAAGAAGTAGAGGAGTTTTTACAAGCAAGTCTGTAAAGTACGCGTCCACATGGTCCTGCCATGTGGGCGTTTTCTGTAAGGAGGTGCTCTCTTGTCAAAAAGGTTATTGCTCATTGGCGCAGGTCATGCTCACTTGGAAATATTAAATCGGTTGCGGAATGAAAGTTGGAGGCAGGTCGATGTTTGTATGATTACACCTTCGCCTTATCAGTACTATTCAGGAATGTTTTCAGGATACACAGAAGGTCTTTATTCTGAAGAGGATATTCGTGTTGATATTCGTCAGTTAGCGAATGCAGCCAACGTCCATTGGATTCCGAAGAAAGCAGCCTTTATAAAACCGCAACAAAAAAAGATCGTGTGTGAAGATGGATCTGTTTATCCCTTTGATGTCGTAAGTTTCGATATTGGCTCTAAAAGTTTACCCTTATCGTTTGAGGACTCAGCTGCACGAACAATTAAGCCGAATTACGAATTTACAGATCAGATTAGAACGTTGAGAGAGACGACAAAACCGTTGATTGTTGGGGGTGGTGCGGCTGGAACAGAGCTTGCCATGGCGATCCAAGCTTATAAGGATAAACACAAAATCCCCGGCCAAGTCCGTGTGATTACGTCTGATCGAATACTTGCTGATGGACCGAAGTGGGTCTCAGCAAGATTGAAAAAGTTACTGGAGAAAAAAGGGGTCCGTGTCTGGCAGAACGAACGTGTCGAAGAGGTTTTTGAAGAATTCGTCAAAACGGACAACGGAAATCGAGTTCGCCATACGGGTGTATTATGGCTGGGTGGAGCCATTGGAGATCCAATTTTCGAAAAGTCGTCACTCGCCATAGATGAACGTTCCTTCGCACTTGTACGATCGACCCTGCAATTCCGTGACTATGATTACATCTTTGGTGCTGGTGATTGTGTCACAATGATTGATTACCCGAGCCTTCCGAAAAGTGGTGTGTATGCCGTAAGACAGGGGCCGGTCCTTTGGAAGAACTTGAAAAACTACCTTTCCGGTTTACCACTGGACTCGTTCGTTCCACAAAAGAATGCCCTTTATATTCTATCCACAGGCGGGAAGAAAGGGTTTCTTGTGTATGGACCGGTCAGTTCGCACAATAAGAAGGCGTGGCAGTTGAAAAATAAAATTGATCGTGAATTCATGGCTAAATATAAGTAAAAAGAGTCTTTGAAGCGTCCCCTCCGGACACTCTCAAAGACTCTTTCTTTTTTCAATAAAGCCCCCTATTCTTGAAGACTCAGTTTCGAGATGTCTTCGGGTTTCGTTGCCATGTTGGGCGTCAGGGGTGGCTGGGAAGCTACTCGCTTTCCTGCGGGGATGACGGCAAGCCTCCTCGAGCTTCGCTCTGCGGGGTCTCGCCAGTCAATCCATTCCCGCGGGAGTCTCGCAGCTTCCCAACCACCCCATTCGATGTAGGTGAGA
>NZ_QUAE01000039.1:0-13032 GCF_003386945.1 Halobacillus trueperi
AATAAGGCGTGGGAATAGGGTCTGGGAAACGTCCGCATGAAAAGCGAATGGAGAAACGAACGTGTGTGTTTTTCTACTGACTGATCCAAAACACCGCAAATCGTCGTTTCCCTGACCCCGTATCCATAGCCAGGAATGGTCATTTATTATTCAACTAGGCAAGGCTTCCCTTAAGGGTTCGCGATATACGCTCACCGCGCTCCCGCGGAAAGCGAGTCATTCCCCGCAGCCCCAACCCAGGATACAAACATCTCGAAATCAAGTCTTCCATAAACGGGAGCTATTTTGGAAGAAGGTTAGTTTTATGATAAAGCAAAAGGACGGGGTCTGGGTGACCTCGTCCTTTTGTGTGATTCTTATTCAATTTCGAATGGTGCTGGTTTGTCTTCGCGATGTTTGAAGAAGTAACGAATCGCCTCTGCAATGCGGGCAGAAGCTTGTCCGTCTCCATACGGGTTGGAGGCTTTAGCCATCGCTTCATGTTTTTGGTCATCAGATAACAATTCATGAGCCAGATGGAAGATATGATCTTCTTCCGTTCCTGCAAGCTTCAATGTACCTGCCTCAATTCCCTCCGGACGTTCTGTTGTGTCACGAAGGACAAGGACAGGGACACCCAAAGAAGGCGCTTCTTCTTGAACGCCACCTGAATCAGTCAAAATGAGGTGAGCTCTTGATGCGAAATTGTGGAAATCGATGACATCAAGAGGTTCAATCAGCTTAATTCGATCGTCATTTCCTAAGATTTCGTCAGCTGTCTCTTTGACCACCGGATTCAAGTGAACCGGATAGACGACCTGAATATCGTCATGTTCCTGTACAAGGCGCTTGATGGCGCGGAACATCTGCTTCATGTTGTTACCGAGATTTTCACGGCGGTGGGCCGTCATGAGGACAAGGCGTTTATCTCCTACTTCCTCCAGCACCTCGGATGCGTAGTCTTCCGCTACCGTTGTTTGTAAAGCATCAATGGCTGTATTCCCCGTTACAAAAATGTTGTCCTCCGACTTATTTTCAGCAAGAAGATTATCTCTTGATTTATTCGTCGGCGCAAAATGAAGGTCTGCCATGACACCTGTCAACTGACGATTCATTTCTTCAGGGAACGGGGAGTACTTGTTCCATGTGCGCAGTCCTGCTTCCACATGTCCCACAGGAATCTGGTTGTAGTAGGCAGCCAGCGAAGCGGCGAATGTTGTCGTCGTATCTCCATGGACAAGGACCACATCAGGTTTTGTTTCTTTCATCACTTCATCTAAACCTTCCAAAGCACGAGTCGTTACCTGAGCAAGTGATTGGCGGGCTTTCATGATATCAAGATCAAAATCAGGTTCGATATCAAAAATATTCAACACTTGGTCCAGCATTTCTCTGTGCTGAGCGGTTACAGCAACAATTGGTTCAAACTGTTCTGTACGTTTTTTTAATTCAAGAACGAGCGGTGCCATTTTTATTGCTTCCGGTCTTGTCCCAAATATCGTCATTACTTTAATTCTTTCTGTCATGAGTGCTCCTCCTTTAGTGAGGAAGTGGTTTTATTTAGTTCCGTACAAACGGTCTCCTGCATCTCCTAAGCCTGGTACGATATAGCCTTTTTCGTTCAATTTCTCATCAAGAGCTGCAAGATAGATGTCCACATCAGGATGTTCTTCCTGCACAGCTTCTACACCTTCCGGGGCAGCTACTAGACACATCAAACGAATTTGTCGTGCTCCACGTTTCTTCAAGGAGTGGATTGCTTCATTGGCTGATCCGCCTGTCGCAAGCATCGGATCGATGACAATCAGTTCACGTTCTTCGATATCACTTGGAAGCTTCACATAATATTCGACGGGCTGCAATGTTTCTGGATCACGATAAAGTCCCACGTGTCCGATTTTTGCAGCTGGAATCAATTGGATAATTCCATCCACCATACCAAGCCCAGCTCTTAGAATAGGAACAAGTCCGATCTTTTTCCCTGTCAGTACTTTTGCCTTCGCATCCTCTACGACTGGTGTATCGATCGACACTTCTTCTAGTGGAAGGTCTCGGGTGATTTCAAAGGCCATAAGCGCTGCTACTTCATCTACTAATTCACGGAAGTCTTTCGTCCCTGTCTCTTTTTTACGTATGTACGTCAACTTATGTTGAATCAATGGGTGATCCAGTACATAAACGTTTGCCATTGCCATTCACTCCTTCTGAAAATTTACATCCTTTAAATTGTACAGAAAAAGAACCCTATCCGCAACCTATGAGCGTATTACGAATTATTACAAAATTGCCCTATTCTTGAAGACTCAGTTTCAAGACTTTTGTTGAGGGGAAGGGGGCTGCGGGGAAGAGCTCGATTTCCGCGGGAGCGCGGTGAGCCTCCTCGGACTGCGTCCTGTGGGCTCTCACCATGCACTTTTTTCCTCTTAGATATCCGGTTCCGGCGCCTAGCGGCTAGTGAGACTTCCCTCGCTTCTGTACGATAAGTCAACATCGAATCACTCCGTTCTTCGTGTTTCCTTTATCTCCGCCAGCTCAGTCCAGTCCATACGCCGCTGACCGAGGCGCCTGCACACATAAGGTAGGAGTCTCGCCATTCCCCTCCGCCCCTTTGCCATACCAGTGTCTCGAAACCACTTCCGGAAGAAGCTGCCTTTATGCACATGGTAATTGGAGAGGAATGATCTCCTAAGTACGCTATTCCGCACGTGAAAAACTTGTTATAGAGCGCTTTATGCTTATAACACCAGGATAGTGGAAGACATTCTCCCCCGGTGTAAGGGTTCGTTACCCTAATACGACGAAAGGGTTGGCTGGGAAGCTGCGAGACTCCCGTGGGAGAAAGGAGATAGGTGAGATCCCGCAGGACGTAGTCCGAGGAAGCTCACCACTCCCCCACAGGAAAGCGAGTTGCTTCCCAGCCAACCCTGACGCTCAGTACGGCCACGAACCCCGAAATATCTCGAAACTGAGTCTTCCTCAATCCTGCCAGATTCTTTAATAAGAGCCACTAGATTGATCTAGTGGCTCTTGGTGGTTCCATTCATTAAATGGAAGAAAAGTTGAGTGTCTGATATAACGGGAAGCGGGACGTTAATTCACGTACGCGTTTTTCCGCTTCTTTCATTTTCGCTTCATCCTCGTGATGGTCTAGAGTGAAGGCGATCAGATCTGCAATTCCTTCCATTTCCGCTTCCTTAAAGCCTCGGCTTGTAACCGCCGCTGTACCGATACGGATTCCGCTTGTGACAAACGGGCTTTCAGGATCGAACGGGATGGCATTTTTGTTTGTCGTAATACCGATTTCGTCTAAAGCTTTTTCGACAACTTTGCCGGTCAAGCCTTTGCTGCGTAAGTCAAGTAAGAGTAAGTGGTTGTCTGTGCCATCAGAAACGAGGTCTACCCCTTTTTCAACAAGGGATTCACCCAGTTGCTTCGCATTAGCGATGATTTGACGGGAATATTCTTTGAACTCCGGCTGCAAAGCTTCCTTAAAGGAAACGGCTTTTGCTGCAATGATATGCATCAAAGGGCCGCCTTGCATGCCTGGGAACACAGTTTTGTCGATCTTCTTAGCGAAAGATTCTTCACAAAGAATCATTCCACCACGAGGGCCGCGCAATGTTTTATGGGTCGTTGTTGTAACGAAATGAGCGTGTGGTACAGGGTTCGGATGTAGACCTGTAGCGACTAGCCCTGCGATATGTGCCATGTCGACCATGAGGTAAGCTCCAACCTCATCAGCGATTTCACGGAATTTAGCAAAATCGATTTCTCTCGGGTACGCGCTGGCACCTGCTACGATCAATTTAGGTTGCACTTCTTTGGCCTTCTGAAGTACTGCCTCATAATCAATCGTTTCATCCTTTTCGTCCACACCGTACTCTTCAAAATTGTACAACTTACCGCTAAAGTTAACAGGACTGCCATGGGTCAAGTGACCGCCATGATTCAAATTCATACCGAGCACTGTATCTCCATGGTCAAGCACGGTGAAATATACAGCCATATTTGCTTGCGCACCAGAGTGTGGCTGAACATTTGCATGATCGGCGCCAAACAGTTCTTTTGCGCGGTCGCGAGCTAAGTTTTCAACAACGTCTACGTGTTCACAACCACCATAGTAACGACGGCCCGGATAGCCTTCCGCATATTTATTCGTAAGCACAGAACCCATCGTTTCCATAACCGCTTCTGAAACGAAGTTTTCTGAAGCAATCAATTCAATATTATCCTGTTGGCGTTGTCTTTCATCTTGGACGGCTGCAAAAATTTCTGCATCTGCTGATTTTACATGATTCATGGTCTAGCTTCCCCTTTCCATTCCTAATGATCACAAGAACCTGCTTCTTCTTGACTTACATAAACCGCACGTGCCCCACCAATGAGAGGAGGTCGGGTTTTCGCTGCCGTAATGTGGGCGTGGCCGATGTTTTTCTGAGCCATGCGAAGTGGAACGGCTACACGCTTCAAATGCATCCCGATAAGTGTGTCACCGATATCAAGTCCACCTTTGGCTTCTATCTGCTCCACAAGCACTGGATCTTTCATATGCTTATAAGCGAAGGAGGCCATCGAACCGCCCGCTGTCGGAACAGGAATAGCAGAAACTTCTGTCAAACGCTGCTCTTCCATCACTGAACGGTCGACCACTAATGAACGATTCAAATGTTCACAACACTGGAAAGCGAGATGAACGCCGGAGCGCTCCGAAAGGTTTTGCAGTTCACTGAAAACCACTTCAGCAATGGCTTCACTTCCTGAAGTACCGATTCTTTCCCCTGCAATCTCACTTGTCGAACAGCCAATGACAAATACACCCGGTTGAAGGCTGCTTGTTTCCATTAGCTGATCTACAACAGAACGGACATCCGTTTGAATCTTCTTCACATCCGTCACATTTCTACCTCCTCTATGTGTCAGCACAAATAGGGGAACCCCCTATAAGCGGTTTGTTTTACAAAAAAAGGAGAAGCGTCAGGCTCCTCCTTCAATTGTCAGCATCAGCTAGTAAAAAGCTTCAGCTTTTCTATATCCCATTGTATTACTTATTTTCATATTCGGCAATCTTACTTACACGTCTTTTGTGACGACCCGCTTCAAAATCTGTAGACACCCATGTTCTCGCAATTTCTCGCGCCAAACCCGGTCCGATGACGCGTTCACCCATACATAGGATATTCGAGTCATTATGTTCACGAGTGACTTTAGCTGTGAAAAGGTCATGCACCAATGCGGCACGGATTCCCTTCACTTTATTAGCGGAGATCGACATACCGATTCCCGTTCCACAGATGAGGATCGCTTTATCAAATTCTCCGTTTGCTACACGTTCCGCTGCAGGGATTGCGTAGTCTGGATAGTCGACGGAACTTTCACAATCACACCCGATGTCTTCGAATTCTACTTCAAGTTCATTCAAAACGTCTGCTACTTCTTTACGTAAATTCACTCCGCCATGGTCGGAGGCAAGGATCACTTTCATCTATAGACACTCCCGTCTTCTAATATCAACCTTATCGTGACAGTTTCCCTTCCACCTGTCAATGCTCTCCATCCCACTCTTTCCATTTACCAGCCCCTCTTTTTTATTAAAGTATTTGGCTGGATTCTTGAAGGCTTAGTTTCGAGATGTTTTTTGAGTGGATGGGGCTGCAGGGAATGACTCGCTTTCCGCGGGAGCGCGGTGAGCCTCCTCGAGCTTCGCTCTGCGGGCTCTCACCAAGCACTTTTTTCCTCTTAGATATCCGGTTCCGGCGCCTAGCGGCTAGTGAGACTTCCCTCGCTTCTGTACGATAAGTCAACATCGAATCTCTCCGTTCTTCGTGTTTCCTTTATCTCCGCCAGCTCAGTCCAGTCCATACGCCGCTGATCGAGGCGCCTCCACACTTAAGGTAGGAGTCTCCCCATTCCCCTCCGCCCCTTTGCCATGGAAGATTCTCGAAACCACTTCTCTGAAACTCTGCTGGTATGCTCAAGCGAAGTGGGTAATATAATACTCTCCCCAGTGTGAATCCGAATGTGAAGGCTTGATATAGAGCGCTTTATGCCTACTTCTAAGTGGGGGTGAGAGACGCCCCATTGTGGTAAAGGGGTTCGTTTCTCACATGCATCGAATGGGGTGGTTGGGAAGCTGCGAGACTCCCGTGGGAGAAGGAGACAGGCGAGATCACGCAAGGCGATAGCCTGAGGAAGCTCGGCGCTCCCCCACAGGAAAGCGAGTGGCTTCCCAACCACCCCTGACTCCAAATACGGCAAACGAACCCCGGTTATCTCGAAACTGAGTCTTCAACTAACGGGAGATTTTCTGGAATAGGAGGATATAAAAAACCCAGAGGGGCCTCTGGGTTTTTTAGGTATGTATAAATGATGTCATAAAAACGTAGGACGACGAGGATGTTACGCTTGGGGAAACCGGTTTATTCCTCGTCGCGAAGTTTTTCTACGAGACGTTCAATGTAGTGGTCCAGCTCGTCACGGGTATTCCGATAGATGGAGATATTCCCGCCGAAAGGGTCTATGATATTCAAATCTGGCAGTTCTTTCTCCCGCTGGTCGATTTCTTTTATTTCGTCCTCAAGTTCATCGAACAATTTCTGCTCCAGTTCCTGATCATCGACCTTACCTTTATATTCATTCAAGATGGATAAACGTTTTTCTTCAAAGGCTGCATAAAGGTTCTTTAAATGTTTCCATTGATTTTCATCAATGAGCACATATTCTTTGAGCGTGTAGTATTTTTCTTGATGGTCCGGGTATTGAAGTGCGAGGGTTTGTTTATGTCGATCTGTCATGGTGAGCACAAGGTCTGCCCATTCCAGAAGATCTGAATCGATGGGCCTTGTTTGGTGGTTCAGATTTAAATCGATTTCCCGAAGAACGAGTTCCGAATTCTTTGCCAAAGGCTCGCCTTTTCCCGCGAAAATTCCCGCAGATTGAACATTTCCTTCTTCCAATTTCGATTTTAGCAATGCTTCAGCCATTGGACTTCGGCATGTATTTCCAGTACAGACAAATAATATATTCATAACCAATCTTCCCCTCATCGATAGTCCATTTTCTCTATAGTACCATAGGTACAATTCAGACGGAAAACCTGTTAAAAAATGGCATTCAACCCTAAGGCACACAAAATACTTCCTCCAAGAAGTTCACTGTATGTTCCAAGCAAACCTCCTGCTCGACGGCCAATAATGAAGCCTGTCCATGTCAAAACCATACTGAATACACCGAAGGAAAGGACAGATATAAACATTTCCGCTTCCCTTAAGCCTAAACTGAATCCAACTGGAAAGCTGTCGATGCTTACGCTTAATGCGAATAACCACAATCCGATGCCCGTCATTCGGTATGAAACCGTGTGCTTCTCAGTGAACGAAGCAAAGACCGCATAAGCTCCTAAGCCGAACAACATGACTCCTCCCGACAATTCAGCCCATTCTGCTGCACTATCAGAAAGCCATTTTCCAAGTAGGATTCCTAATCCTGGCATGAACATATGAAAAACTCCGATGACAATCCCAGTGAAAAATGCGTGCCTTAACCTTACTGCTTGCAACCCCATTCCTAAAGAAACAGAGAATGCGTCGAGACCTAAAGCAATCGATAACAAGATTAATGATGTCATGTGCTCCAACTGAAAGTTCCCCTCCCCGGACATGCTATATCATCGTATGCATGGGAGGAGGGTCGTATGTCAGTAGGTCTGGATTCTTTTTACAGCGGCTTTATTCAATCGGTTCATAATTGCCGCTCCTACCCCTGTTTCAGAAAAAGTTTCACATAAAATCAGATCCACATCAGATTTTTTGAACTCCCTTAAGGCTCCATAAAGTTTTTCTGCTACTTGATCAAGCTGAAACCTTGAACCACAGCGTATAAGTGGAAGATGATCGAGTTTTTCAGCTAGTTCATCACTTGCAATCACTCCAACTCTACTTCCATCTTCCTTCAATTGTTGAAGTTGATCGGAAAAGAAATCATCATTGCCATCCACCAGCCAAAGCGGTGATTCAGGCGCATAGTGCGTATACTTCATCCCCGGTGATTTAGGCTTCTGTTTTTCATCAGCCAGAGCAGGATCCATCATGACTTGCGGGAGAATTTTTTCTAAATCTTCCTTCGTTACCCCGCCCGGCCTTAAGATGATAGGAATTTCAGTTGTGCAGTCCACGACGGTCGATTCCACTCCCACCCCTGTCGGACCTCCGTCCAGGATACCGGCAATTTTACCATCCAAATCTTGATAGACGTGATCGGCCGTTGTCGGGCTTGGTCGGCCTGATCGATTTGCGCTTGGAGCAGCTAAAGGTTTTCCTGTTTTACGAAGCAAGGAAAGGGCAAGGGGATGATCTGGCATTCGAATTCCAAGTGTGGATAATCCCGCCGTCACATTTTCAGCGGCTGTCCCATTACTCTTAAGAACAAGAGTTAACGGTCCAGGCCAAAATTCGTCCATCAGTTTCCGTGCGACAGGAGAAATCTCTGAAACTAATTGACTCACTTGATCCTCATCCGCCACATGAACAATTAAAGGATTATCTGCTGGTCGACCTTTAGCTTCAAAAATCCGCTGTACTGCCTCTTCTTCCGTTGCATCCGCACCTAAACCGTAGACTGTTTCCGTCGGAAAAGCGACCACCTGCTTTTCCCTTAGAAGTGCTGAAGCTTCTTGAACTTGAGCCTCCAAATCTCTTGGATTTTCCCTTTGTTTCCACCATTTCGTTTCCATACTCATCGTACGTACCCCTTTATTCCGTATCTGCTGTCATTGTCTATTATGATTAATTCTACAAAATATCGCAAATTTAGACATTATTCACAAGATGTCCTCAAGTTATCCACAATATTACCCACATATCCAAAGAATCCGTTAGTAATTTATAGGGGGAAACTTTTTTCATTCACAAGTTATTAACAAATAATACCCTTTTTGTGAATAACTAAGCGACTTATGCACAATTAACTGTGGTTAACTTCATATATCCACAATCTTTTTTCGACATCCTTTTTCTTGAACTGTTGGTGTTGCAGAAGAAAGTCTAGTGTGTCGGAATGGCTTTCCACATGCAGCTCTCTTAACCCTGCTTTTTCCACATAGGTCTGAATCACTTCGAATACCTCTAAGATCCTACCGGGAGAAATATGATCTTTCACTTGAAGCTGTTCAAGCTTGCCTGCTCCCCTGGATAATTGGATCAGCCGGAAAGATCCAATCGGCTGATCGGCTTTTTTCAACTGATACAGCTCATCTTCTACTTGTTCGATATACATAATAGAATCCACACCCCTTTGTTCTACTCTATGAAAAGGGTTGTGGATTCTATGCTAGGAAAAGATGCTTTCCCATATTTTTACGACAAAGAACTGTACTTCTTCTTCCTCTTCTTCCTCTTCTTCCTCTACTTCTTCTTCCGTCACTTCTTCTGCTTCGGCTACACTCGTACCATTTGAAAAGTCAAGGAAACATAGAGGCGGGAACAACACACACCACCAGTTATCGCCTTTCCCTTCTCCCAATGTGATAAGAATTGCTTCATATTCTCCGGCCGGATAGACGAAGGAACCATATAACTTCGTTGGAAATTGGACAGTGGAATCGTAGTCGACGGTATAATCCTGTTGGATCCCTTCTTTCTCAAGGGTTTGCCCTACAATTTCCTGGAGCTCTGGTAAACGACTTTGAATCAATTCCCGGGCTGCTTCGATGGAAGTTAATTCGGCTACCCATTCGGTAATTTCAGCATTGACCTCATCTCTCACCATACGTTTGAGTGTCTGGTCCTTCTCATCATTACTATCCGCTAGTATACGAAGACGGATGGCTTCATCCGGAATCACTCGAAATTCAGGTTGTGCATTGGATTGTTGTCCCCATGGGAGGACTGCAACAATAATAGATAAAGATAATAACAAGAGCCAACTGTTTTTCATTTTCTTTTCCTCCCTGTCCCTCTACTAGTCGCTAGTATGGACAGGGAGCGTAGACTTTAAACCATAAATCTATCAATCTTTCATTTATAAACTGGAAAAGGCAAAGACCATGCGATCCTTCCCGTTTATATCTTGTCGTACCTCTGAAAGAAATTCCGGCAGCAGCTCATGGATGAGTGCAGATACCGCTCCCCCTTGCTGATGACCGATTTCAAAAGCGATGCATTTCGGCTTTTGTTTCATATGAGAGATTTGGGTAAGGATGGTTTTATAAGCAGCCAACCCATCTCCCTCAGCAAATAGAGCCATCGCTGGATCGAAATCCACCACGGTATCATCCATTTTTTCTTTTTCTGAAAAAGCAATGTACGGTGGATTGGAAACGATAATGTCGAACGGCTCCTCAAGCAGCGTTTCCAGAAAGTTCCCATGATAAAATTGAACATCAGCGTCATGGTGCGCGGCATTCGTTTCAGCTATTCCAAGAGCTTCTTCTGACAGATCCACACCTGTTACATCACTGCCCGGAAGTTCGGTCGCAAGCGTAACCGCAATGACACCACTTCCTGTGCCAAGGTCGACAATACTAGGAGCTTTCAAGTTTTTATCACGGACATAATCCATAACGCCAAGGACCAGCTCTTCAGTCTCAGGCCTTGGAATCAACACGTTTTCATTGACTTGAAATTCCCGTCCATAAAAATGACCGACTCCTGTAAGATGCTGAACAGGAACGCCTCTGTCCGCATGCTTTCTGACAGCTTGAACGAAATCTTTTTCCACTTCAGCAGGGAGAGCTTCATCGTCAAAAGCTAGAAGTTGGGACGGGGTCCAATTCAAAAAATGTTCCAGTAATAATTCAGCTACCCTCGGCTCCCGTTGATGTTGTTGTAAAAAAAGAGAAGCCCAGCGGCGGGCTTCCCGAATCGACGTAAAAGTAGGTTGCATACTATTCACCAATCTGCTCCATTTTTTTCGTTTGCTCTTCGATCAATAGAGCATCAATGATTTCATCCATATTTCCCTGGAGAATCTGATCAAGCTTCTGTAACGTCAAACCGATTCGGTGATCCGTCACACGTGTTTGCGGAAAGTTATACGTACGAATTCGCTCGGAGCGGTCCCCTGTACCTACAGCAGACTTACGGTTTTCATCGTATTCTGCCTGTGCTTCTTGTTGAAACTTATCGTAAACACGGGCACGAAGAACTTTCATTGCCTTCTCTTTGTTCTTGATTTGAGATTTCTCGTCCTGGCAAGATACAACAGTTCCCGTCGGTTCGTGCGTCAAACGTACAGCGGACATGGTCGTGTTGACACTCTGTCCCCCCGGTCCACTTGATGCGAAAGTATCGACTCGAATATCTTTATCATGCAGCTCCACTTCGACTTCTTCCGCTTCAGGCATGACCACGACAGTCGCGGTAGAAGTATGAATGCGTCCCCCTGATTCCGTTTCAGGTACGCGCTGGACGCGGTGAGCGCCGTTTTCGAACTTCAGCTTGGAATAAGCCATGTTTCCCGATACCATAAAGATGATTTCTTTATAACCTCCGACGTCGCTTGCATTCGCTTCAATGACTTCCGTTTTCCACCCCTGCGCCTCTGCATAGCGTGCGTACATACGGTAAAGATCACCCGCAAATAGAGCGGCTTCATCTCCACCCGCTGCCCCGCGCACTTCCATGATGACGTTCTTATCATCGTTCGGGTCTTTCGGAAGCATGAGGACTTTCAAGCGTTCTTCAAGGTCTTGTTTGCGTGTGGAAAGTTCATGAATTTCTTCTTTGACCATTTCCACCATATCCGCATCCATTTTGTCGTCAAGCATCGCTTTTGCATCATCCAGCTGCTCTGTCACTTCTTTATACTCACGATAAGCAGTCACGGTTTCCTGCAGTCCAGATTGTTCTTTGGAATACTCACGCAGTTTATTCGTATCAGAAATAATTTCAGGATCACTAAGTAATTCGTTCAACTTTTCATAACGATCTTCTAATGTTTGTAAACGTTCGATCAATGGTATGCACCTCTTTCTCCATAACATTCTAATTATATTATAGAGAGGTCATGGTTACAACCGCTCAACCTATTCCCCCAAAAAGATAGCCTCACGGAAATTGTTTCGTCTCTACAGTCTTCCATAGGTCAGAAAAGGGAAACAACTTCCTCCCTCAAGCCATCATAGGCCGGAGTTTAGTTGTCCCCCTCCTCTTAAGGAATGGACTTATTGTTGCCAAAAGGTTATTTAACCTTTACATGAATATCATATCGTGGGACTGCTTGATAAACGGCTTCTCGGATTTGGCTTTCCCAGTCGGCTTTTTCTTCGTTGGAAAGCTTCTCATCCCCTTCCAAATGTGCCGTTACCCACACCTGGTTTGCTTCAAGCGTGACCCTTTTCACTTCCACCCCGGGAAGTTGCTCGGCAGCTTTTTCAATATTTTCCCGATCTTGTTTAAGGCCCCACGTATCTCCGACTTTATTCACGGAGCGTGGGCTCTCCTGTCCTCGAGTCACTTCATTATTGTAGCCCATGTTCTCTACATCATCACGACTTGTCATACCTTGGTATTTTTCTCCCTGCAACCCGCAAGCACTCAACAAAAATACGGCCATTCCCGCCATTAATAAGAATCGTCTCATCTCTTGCACCTCTTCTCTTTTTACGGTTATTGTCTCCGAAACTACTCCACTTATGCTCCATTAGTTATTCAACATAATGGCAGGGTTGTTGAAGACTCAGTTTCGAGACTTTTGTTGAGTGGATGGGGGCTGCGGGGAATGAGTCGCTTTCCATGGGAGCGCGGTGAGCCTCCTCGGACTACGTCCTGCGGGGTCTCACCATGCACTTTTTTCCCACAGGAGTCTCCCCATTCCCCTCCGCCCCTTTACCGTGTGAGGCTCTCGAAACCACTCTCGGAATCACTGCTTGTATGCTCAAGAGAAGTAGATAATTTGAAACTCCTCCCATTGGTCATTCCGAGCGTGAAAGATTGATTTGGAGCGCTTTATGCCTGATCCTGCGTTGGGGTGGAAGACGCCCCATCTTGGTATAGGGGTTCGTTTCTCACCTACATCGAATGGGGTGGTTGGGAAGCTGCGAGACTCCCGCGGGAATGG
>NZ_QUAE01000040.1:0-12979 GCF_003386945.1 Halobacillus trueperi
CGACTCACTCTTCCTGCGCGCGACTCGCTCTTCCTGCGCGCGACTCGCTCTTCCTGCGCGCGGCTCACTCTTCCTGCGCGCGACTCACTTTTCCTGCGCGCGACTCGCTCTTCCTGCGCGCGGCTCATTCTTCCTGCGCGCGGCTCACTCTTCCTGCGCGCGGCTCACTCTTCCTGCGCGCGGCTCACTCTTCCTGCGCGCGACTCACTCTTCCTGCGCGCGGCTCACTCTTCCTGCGCGCGGCTCGCTCTTCCTGCGCGCGACTCACTCTTCCTGCGCGCGTAAAATGTCACCCTAGCTATTGAACTAGAGCACATACCTAACATACCTCCCTCCACCAATAGTACTCTGCGCATATGCAGACAATATCCGGTAAACTACATGCCTGGAGCCTATCCTTAAGAAATCCTGTCCTTCTCTAATGCTCATTGTTTTAGAAACCAGAATAGCATACTCTTTAAGTGCGAGTTCATAAGCATTGACAGAGGTACAATGGCAATGAGCACACTTCCATCGCCTAGGTGTTTTCCTCATAAAATACTTTCCACACTCCGGACACCTCACGCCTTTCTGAAGATCAGAGTAATTCAAATTGAACCGCTTCATATAATCAGGGACAAGCTCTTGATGAGCGTCAGCAAGCGCACGCCCAACACGCATCATTTCAACACGAGTCAGAACTTCTTCCTGATAAAACCCCTTCTTCCTTTCAATCGCACCAACCAACGATGTGGCACGTATCACTTTTTCATGGATACGAGAGTCAAATGAATCAAATTCGAGGGTACACTTTCGATTTGTAAAAACAACTAGGAAATCCACGGGCACGGTAAGACCCATATGTCGCAGTAACCACTCTTCGAGCAAATCTCTCTGCCGTTCCGCCTGCTCCACGGGGTCCTGAAATCCTTCCAGGTCGCGACGCATTTCCTTCTTCTCGCGGTGAATGGATATCTGACCTTTCATGTTTTTAGATTCAATGATCAGGATGAATGTAGGGAATAAGATTAGAGTATCGATTTGGAAAAAGTGGTGGCCATCATGAAGACGAAGGTTATGAAGGATGGAATGAGGTTCTTTCAAGTAGTCGAGGTGAAAATCCAGGGATTGTTCGCCGTGCCAGCCGGCTTGTTTGGTGGAGAGCATTTCTTCCACTTGAGGGGTGACAGGATGGTTTACTTTGATGCGACGCAGCAGCATTTCTAAATGGTTGATATCAGGTGGGATGACGCGAGTTTTTATAATCATGAGTTCGCTCCTTTCCCCTTTATTAAAATGCATCCCAGCCCCTTTGTCCATAAAAAAAGACTGCCAACTAAGGGCAGTCTACCTCTATTTATCGTACGTTCATTTCAGATGGTTTCGGGCCTTTGCGCTCGCCGCGGTCCAGTTTATTGATCGCAGCCATATCGTCGGCTGTCAGGTCAAAATCAAACACGTCGAAGTTCTCTTCGATGCGGGATGGCGTGATAGACTTCGGAATAACGACCGTGTCGTTCTGCAGGTGCCAGCGGATGATGACTTGTGCTGGCGTTTTGCCGTGCTTTTCAGCGATGGACTGGATCGTATCGTTTTTCAATACTTCTCCACCTTGCATCAGCGGGCTCCATGCTTCAAGTAGAATGCCATTGTCGCGGCAGAAGTCTTTCAGCTCGTTTTGTGCCAAGTATGGGTGGCACTCGACCTGGTTGACCGCAGGCTTCACTTCACACTCGTCAAGCAGACGCTGCAGGTGATCGATATCGAAGTTACATACGCCGATCGCTTTGACTTTGCCGTCTTTTTGCAGCTGTTCAAGCGCTTTGTATGTTTCCACGTATTCATCATATTCTGGTGTCGGCCAGTGGATCAAATAAAGGTCCACATAGTCTAACCCAAGTTTATCAAGGCTCGTTTCAAAAGCCTTCAATGTGTTTTCGTAACCTTGGTCTGTGTTCCAGACTTTTGTCGTAATGAACAATTCGTCACGAGCTACACCACTCTGGCGGATCGCTTCACCGACTTGTTTTTCGTTCCCATAAATCGCAGCTGTATCAATCGAACGGTAGCCTGTTTCAATCGCTTTTGTAACGGCTGGAACCGCGTCTTTTTCTTCGACTTGCCAAACACCAAAGCCTAGTTGAGGCATTTCAATGGTGCTATGTAGCGTAACTGTCTTCATTGATCATTCTCCTTTTCTTGTAAAGGTTTTACATGGATAAGTGTAGCACAGCAAGTCCTCACAAGCTTTTATTCTGCTCATAGACAAGAGAAAAACTCCCCGTAGAAGCGGGAAGTCATTTTTCAAAAAGAATGATCCAATTCGATCCTGTACGTATATTGTAAGCCCTGGCAAACGACCCTTGGTTGATGGCCACCGCTAAATTATCGAGGCTGTTCACATAAACGAGTGGCTCGCCTTTATGAGTATCTGCAAACGAACGGCCGAAAGTCATAGAATTATGATAAACCTCATCTCCATTATGCAAAATGGAAACGTTCAGAGTATCACCATATTCAATGTCCATCTTCTTGAAAAAGTCTCTGGGTATGTTCGTCCAGAGGTTGCCGAAACGGATATCCAGGATGTCAATGATACCCGAGACCGTTGATTCATCGACGGCAGGCTCTTTCACAGAAATCCGTTCAATCGAGTCAGAATCAAGCACAGGTCCAACTTCTTCAAAAGTGATAACCCCTGCAGCCAAACGCGCCCCGGTATAGGCATATATATCGCGTCCGTGAAAAGTATAAGACTCCCCTGACCGTGGCAGGCGGTTCACTTTTTCATCAATTTCCCTGACTTCAACGATGCCCTCCGTGCGGGCGATATGAGTCAAGGTTCCATTATCCGGGGTAATGACAAAATGACCGGAACCTGTTTTTACACCAATACTTTTTCGTGTTGATCCTACTCCAGGGTCGACGACAGATACGAATACTGTCCCCTCAGACCAGTAGGCCATCGTCTGCCACAGCCGGTAGGATCCTTCCCAAATATTGAAAGGCGGGATGTCGTGGGTTAAATCGAAGATCGACAATTGATGATCTACAGAATGCGCCACCCCATGCATGGCACTTACGGCTCCATCACTGATTCCAAAATCTGATTGCAAAACTAACGCTCTCGTCATCATATCCCCCACCTTTTCATTAAATAATGAATATTCTAACATATAAAAAAGGCAAATAGAAAAAGTACCTGCAAGAACTCAAGGTTTCGCTGGTACTTTTGGATAAACCGTAATCATCCGGTACATGTAGTAAACAAAGATCGCCATAAAAATAAGGGCGCTGATGGCGTTCGGTACGGTCAAATATTTTAATAATACGCTCAGAATCAAAGGCAGTGTACAAGCATAGGCGGTCAATTTCCACAGCTGCTGGTACGTAAGCTTCCGCGAAAGAACTTTTCGCATGAGCAGACTTCCGCCGGCAAGAATGGATACTCCGACAAGGATTAGAAAAACGATCAGCAAAGGGTAGAAAACGAGAAACTGTGCAATATACATCCCTCGTGATACCTCTGTCAGGTTCGTCTCTAAATACAAGATCGATGTGATCATGTCCGGTAAAAAGAGCAGAAGCAGCAACACGAACAAATAACCGATCGTATGGGTGATGCCTTTCCGGTTCAAGTGGAACATCGCTTCCTTTTTCGGCAAACGCAAGCTGTTGATCAGTGAATCAAAAAATCCCATGGTCTTCCCCTGCCTTATTCAGCGTAAATCGCTAATTCTTCTTCGATTTTTGCACGAATTTTCTGCAATGCTTCTTCGGGTGTTTTTCCAAATACCCGCTGATTATTGACAAGGGCGTACGGACGGAGGGCACACATGCCGCAGAAGGATAGGCATTCACTAATGAGTACCGCCACTTCCGGGTATTCGGATTCAATGATGCTTTCGATATCCATTTCATTGATCAAGTTTCCATCACAAACTTCAACAACGACGATTCCCATGGTGCTTCCTCCTTTCTAAGATGTCAGTATCGTTTATAAGCCTAAAATCGCGCGTGCATTTTTTTCATCTTGGTGCATTTGTTCAATCAATGCATCCATCCCGTCGAAATTCTCTTCATCGCGCATGTGGCGCAGGAATTGGACGGTTACTTTTTGGTCGTACAAGTCTCCGGAAAAATCCAAGAGGTAAGCTTCGACCTTATAGGAATCTCCATTGACCGTTGGACGATAGCCGGCACTAATCAACGTATAATAGTATTCCGGTGCTTCCTGAACTTTTTTCACGAGCCCGAGATAGACCCCTGGCTTCACTTTGACATATTCATCAATTCCTCCGACGTTCAATGTCGGAAAGCCTAATTGTCTGCCAAGCTGCTCGCCTTTTTCCACGACCCCTGTGATTTCAAATGGTCGTCCAAGCATCGCCTGTGCGGCTTCCATCCGTCCTTGTGTTACATGCGTGCGGATATCCGTACTGCTCACTTTTCTGTCGTGAAGCTGGACACCCGGGACGATCGAAACACCGGCACCGATTTGCTGACATAGCTCTGCCAGCCCTTCAGCGTCCGACCCTCTCCCTTTGCCGAAACGGAAATCCTCACCGACGATCACATGGCGGACGTTCAACCGGTTCAAGTGCTGAAGCACGAATTCTTCAGGAGATGTCTTTGCATATTCTTTTGTAAAATGGACGTGATAATAACGATCGACACCGAATTGCTCCAAACGGGTTTGGCGATCTTCAATCGTCGATAGTGAATATTTGAATGATTCATCGCCTCTCAGCACCCATTTCGGGTGATCAGAAAAACCGTACACAGCGATTTTATCTTCCTCTGTCGCCAGCCTTTCTGCCTCCTGGAGGAGAGACTGATGTCCTAGATGAACACCATCCATTTTCCCGATGATTAATACGACGGGCTCTGAGTTGTGAGGCGGTTGTCCTTGTACTTCAATCATTTCCATTTGCAAAGCATCCCCTTCAACCTGTTGATTAAACCTATTAATTATATAATATCCATTCTTATTTAATCAACCTTTATCACTTTTTGCAATCATTCTGCCCCTTTATTTGTTATGATGAACAAAAAAAGGGGCGTGTAGTCGATGATTGAAAAAGCGAAAGCATTCGCAGCCAAGGCCCATCAGGGGCAAAAGCGTAAAAACTCTTCGGAAGACTATGTGGTCCATCCTATCCGGGTGGCGGATCTCTTAAAACAGGCCGGATTCCGTGAAGTGCTGATTTGTGCCGGCTACCTCCATGATGTGGTCGAAGACACCAGCTACACCCTCAAGGATATTGAACGTGAATTCGGTAGGGACATCAGAGATCTCGTCGCTGCTCATACGGAAGATAAAAGCAAGTCATGGCAAGAAAGAAAACAACATACGATCAACACCGTCAGGGAAGCTTCGCTTGAATTGAAAGCGTTGATTATAGCTGACAAGCTGGATAACTTACGCTCTCTGCAACAAGACATCGAAACCTATGGGAACGAGGTTTGGAAAAACTTTAACGCGGGTCCCGATGCACAGAGATGGTACAATCAATCCATCGCTGCCGTGATGACAAACGGACTGAATCCTGAAGAGGTCCCGGATTACTTTTGCGAGTACAAACATTTCGTTGAACAAACGTTTGATTAACAGAAAAACATCCAGTCTCAGGGAGCCGAGACTGGATGTTTTATTGAGCGACCGATGGGTAAAAGCTCTCGATAATTTTTTCATCCGAGTGAGGAATCTCTTCACCTTTGACGATTTGCGAATTGTTGATGCAGCCACTCGTCAAAAGAATAATATCTCCTTCCTTACCTAACTGCATGGATTTACGAACACCTTCTTCTCTCGTGAGTGTTGGATGAATGTTCGACGCATTTGGATTAGTAAAGCCAGTCATCACTTGATCGACCACGGATTGCGGGTCATGATGGCCAGGGTGATCGACCGTGACGATCACTTCATCCGCTTTCCCTTCAATCGCTTTCGCCATCTTCGGCATTTTGTTGAAATCCCGGATGCCAATGCCTGCAATCATGACGATTAAACGTCTGTGATCAAGCTTCTTGACCTCCTCCAGCAACCTGTTCAAGGCTACGGGTGTATGCGCGTAATCTAAAATCACCGTTTGCTTCAGCGGCGTATCAATGACCTGGAATCTCCCTTCCGGCCCTTCCATATTTGGAAGTACGTCCAACACTTCCTCCCAAGAATAGTTCAGATGAAATGCTGTAGCGATCGCGGCCAGTACGTTCGCGACATTGTAGGTGCCATAGACGGGAACGTAGACTTTTTTCGTGTCTCCCTTATAGGTGAGGTCGAACAGAGACCCCTTTTTCATAACCTCAATGTTTTCTGCTGACAAATCAGCCTGTGGGTGACCTTCGATACTGTATGTCAGAAGACCATCCTTCCCCATCGCTAACAGCTCAGGTGCCATTCCTTCATCATCAATATTGACAACACGGTGGTTCGCCTGGTTGAACAAACGCATTTTACATTCCCTGTAATGATCAATCGTCCGGTGGTATTCCAAGTGCTCTTCAGAAAAATTCGTATGGACAGCCACATCATATTGAATGCCCTCTACCCTGCATTGATCGAGAGCAATAGAAGATACCTCCATCACTGCCCCTTCATCGTCCAAGTTTCTGAGGTCACGGAAAATCCGGTGTAGATCCAGGGATTCAGGCGTTGTTGGCGTACTTTTCTTATATTGTAATTTCCGTTTCGATGACCATATCCCTGTCGTTCCAATCGAACCAGTCGGAAGGCCGAGCAAGGTCAATAGTGACCGGATATAGGCTGTGACTGTCGTCTTGCCGTTCGTCCCTGTTACACCAATGGTTTTCAGTTCTTCATCTGCAAAGCCGAAGAAATCCTTTGAAAAAACAGACATGACGGAACGAACATTGTCTACAAGTAAGAAAGTTGTACGGTCATAGATCTGTGAAAGCTCCTCCAACACCTTTTCATCACTGCCGATGATTGTGGCAGCTCCCAGGCCGATGGCTTCTTCGATATATTCATGACCATCAAAATTCTCCCCTTTCAAACAAAAAAAAGCGGCTGCTGGTTCGACTCTTTTTGAATGAAAAGCAAGAGTCCTCACCTCTTGTTGAAGGGGGCCGTAAATATGTTTGATATGAAGTTTTTTTATATTTTCGAATTGTATCTTCATAGCCATTATCCTCACTCATTATATATGGTTTATCGTCGTCTTTTCGCAGCAAAAGTATGTATGGAAGGACGGATGGTTTTGACGGAAACAAAGCCACTATTTACCGTACGACCATGAGATACGTTTCCCTTTCCTGACCCCGCCGCAAACACAAAAGACCCGCACAAAACAAAAACGGTCCACTCAGCCTACATTTCTTCCAAATAAAACCACACCAGGTCATCCATTATTTGGATGACCTGGTGTGGAAGATAAATCCATATGAGTCACTCATCTTTCATAAGAAGGATGGTCAGACTGATGAGCGTGACAAGAATCGTTGCTCCCATATCAGCTAGAATGGCGAACCAAAGGGTGAGCCATCCTGGAATCGTGAGAAGAAGGGCGATCACTTTCAAGCCGAGGGCGATACCAATATTCCATTTGACGACGGCATTCACTCGTTTCGCAATTCGGAATGCATTCGGCAGTTTGCCGAGGTGGTCCTGCATGAGAACGATATCGGCAGTTTCAATCGCACTGTCCGTTCCTTTCCCCATCGCAATCCCTAAATCAGCCATCGCGAGAGCAGGCGCATCATTGATCCCGTCTCCAATCATGGCGAGTTTGGAGTTTCTTTTTAATTCGTCGACTTTTTCTACTTTTTGATCTGGCAAGAGCTGTGCATGGACATCGGTGACACCGATCTCTGCAGCCACTTTTCCAGCCGTCTTCTCGTGGTCACCGGTCAACATGATCGTATGTTTGATGCCTAAGGAATGGAGACGTTTCATAAGCGTACGGCTTTCTTCCCGCACTTCATCCGCTACTCCGAACATTCCGAGTACTTCTTTTTCGTCAGAAATGATAACAAGGGTGAATCCATCTTCCTTCAGCTTGTCGATGTCTGCTTTTACATCCTCTGAGACAGTTAGATGCGTCAATGTCTGTTCGCTTCCCACATAGTACGTCTTTTCTTCAATGACCGCTCGAACGCCTTTCCCAGGAATCGTATCAACAGAGGAAGGTTCCAAAGAATTCGCCTGTTGAACACGTGAATCTTCTAAGATCGCTTTCGCAATCGGGTGGGAGGAATTTCTTTCAACAGCTTGAGCCACTGAAAAGAAACGCCCCTCTTCATAAACATTCACTGCGCGGACCTTAGGTTCTCCTTTTGTCAGCGTACCCGTCTTATCAAAAGCAATGCTTTCAATTTTTCCAAGCTGTTCAAGAAAAGCTCCACCTTTGACGAGAATGCCATTCCGCGCATTTTTCGTAATTCCGGAGAGAATCGCAATTGGAGAGGACAAAATCAATGCACATGGGCAGCCCACAATAAGAACCGCCAGTCCCTGGTAAAAAGAACCTCCCCAGGTTGCAGAGAAAAGCAATGGTGGAAATACCATGACAAGACCGGCCATGACCATGATCAACGGTGTATAGTATTTAGCGAATCTGTTGATGAAAAGCTCTGTCGGTGTCTTCCTCTCCTGTGCTTCTTCCACTAACTGAAGAATTTTAGCGAGGGAAGAGTCATTGTAGGCCTTCGAGATTTCCACCTTCAACAACCCTTCGTTATTAATGCTGCCACCAAATAGCTTTTCACCAGGCTTCTTGTCTACAGGCAGCGACTCCCCAGTGATCGCTGCTTCATTCACAGAGCTGTAGCCAGCCATGACCACACCGTCTGATGGGATTTTTTCACCCGCTTTTACAAGGACAAGATCTCCCTCTTTTAAATCTTCAATTCCTACGACTTCTTCCGTCCCATCTGCCAGAAGTCGTGTCGCTTGTTTGGGAGCAACTTTCAGCAATTGCTCCATCGAACTCCGTGCCTTTTCCATGCCGAGACCTTCCAAATATTCATTCAGCCCGAACAAAATGGCTACAAGAGTCGCTTCTTTCCATTCACCGATCGCCACGGCTCCGATGAGAGCAATTGTCATCAGCGTATCGATGTTAAACTTCAACCTGGATAAGTTTTTCAAACCTTTCCAGAATGTCTGATATCCACTGATCGCAATCGCGGCCAAATACATCCCGATCATGATGAAAGGGGCAACCATTCCTTCCAATAAAAAGGTCGCACCGAAGATGAGCGAGGAAATAATGACGAGCTGCTTCATGTTCGGACCATGACTATGATCGTGGGCTCCCTCATCATCGACAAGAGAAGCGCCGTCGGATTTCAAAATCCGGCGTACTTTTTCCATATCGACGCCGTTTTGAACTCTTAATTTGCTCGATGAAAACTGAAGCTCGGAGTCTTCCCCGTGGTTGAGCTTGCGGATTTCCTCTTCCATTTCTGCTGCGCAATTCGCGCATGATAAACCTTGCAGTTTGTATTCCTTCATTCTCTTTCTCCCCTTTAATGGTGAAGAGCGTGATTGATGGTTTGTTGCAATAGATCGATGACGTGTTCATCATCGTGGGAATAAAATAATGTTGTACCCGCTCTTCGATACTTCACCAAGCGTAGATTTTTTAGAAACCGCAGTTGGTGGGAAACGGTCGATTGGCGAAGTTCTAATGTATCGGCAATTTGATTGACGGACATTTCTTGTTCACATAGTAAATGTAGGATTCTGATTCGTGTCGGATCGGACAACGCCTTGAATGTCTGAGAAACAACGAACAATGTCTCTTCATCCAGTTCATTGACGTGTTTTTTCTCCTGATCTTCTCGTTTATTTTTGTCTTCACTCATGAAATCGACACCTTCCTTATATGCGCATATATTCATATATACACTTATCGTATGCGCAGCATTCCATTTTGTCAATGTACGCTAGCCTATGTTTTATAGATAGTAAAACGGGAAATTCTATCTATGTGCGACAAAGCAGATTGTTTGTCACTGTTGATTTTCACATATTAAAATAACATTCACTACCAAAGGAGGAGTTCAATCATGTCTAAAAAAGTACTGATGGTCGTTACAAACCACGAAAAGATTACGGATGAACAGCCGACAGGAATTTGGCTGTCCGAATTCGGCGAAGCCTACAACGAGTTTCAGAAACATGGCTATGAGGTGACCGTAGCAAGCCCTGAAGGTGGCCGCTCACCTGTCGACCCAGGTAGTGTCAGCGAAGATGAACCACAAGAGATCTTAGATACAAAACCACATTTAGAAAATACAACACCAATCGCGGACGTCGAAGCGGAAGACTACGATGCCATTTTCCTACCGGGTGGTCACGGAACGATGTTCGACTTTCCGGATAATGAAAAGCTGCAAAAGCTGCTTCGTAACTTTTATGAAGCAGATAAAATCGTCGCAGCCGTCTGCCATGGTCCCGCAGGCCTTGTTGGAGCTACCCTGTCTAACGGTGAACCACTGGTCAAAGGAAAACGCGTCAATGCATTTACCGACGCCGAAGAAGTGGAAACAACGCTCGATCAACACATGCCATTCCTGCTTGAGAGCAAGCTGAATGAGTTGGGCGCAACATTTGTGAGCGGCCCAAACTGGTCGGAGCATTATGAAGTGGACGGCAACCTGATTACCGGTCAAAATCCACAATCCACAGAAGTCGTTGCCAAAGAAGTCGTCAAACAACTAAATTAATATGTAAAGGGGTCCTGTGCCACAGGACCCCTTTTTCATTATTCATCGTCGTCTTTCCAACGGCCGAACAAATACGCGTACAGCTTTTGGGCAGCACACACAAATGAAAAGAGCCAGAGAATCAACAGACCGATGACGATCAACCCTTTTATCCATGTCAATCCAGTTACAATTGTAAAAATCGCTGCACCAATTAAACATAGGGTTACAACCACATGCAGAACAAAGGATGACAGGATTTTAAAGCTGTTGCTGATCCAGGCAGGCATAGAAAATCACCTCCTGCTCTACTTTATGTGATAGAGACAAATCAGCTTGTACGTTTTGATAGATTCTGTGAAAAAGGGCTTTTATTGAGAACCACAAGAGAGCTTGATGGGCGTCCATATGTTAAAATGGGTCTCAGAATTGCAGCAGAGGAGAATGAACGTGGAAAAAAGACTGGATCATATTGGAGTCGCTGTCCGCAATATCGAAGACAGCATCACTTTTTATACCAAAGTCCTTGGCGGAACCTTGATTGACCGTTATCGAAGTGAAGCAGAAGGAGTAGAAAGTGAAATCGCGATTATTAATATCAAAGGCGATCGTACAGAATTATTGATGCCTACGAATAATACAACCTCCCCCATCGCCCGCTTCATTAAGCAAAAAGGAAAAGGGGTCCATCACATTGCCTATGATGTCGGCGACTTGGACGCAGCATTGAAAGAACTAGAGGAGCAAGGCATCCGGACCCTGGAATGGTCATTACGGACAAATAAACACGGACGACGTCTCATTTACTTGAATCCGGCTGATACAGAAGGAACGATCATCGAGTACTGTGACTATCCAGAGAAATAATGAAAAATCCTTGCAGCTTAATTAAGCTGCAAGGATTTTTAGATGGAGACATTCACTCAGAACCAAGCGCTTCCGATACGTCATAATCCTCCGGGGCAAGCTCGGTTTCTTTTCCAAGGACCAGACGAGCAAGTTCTGCGCCAACATAAGGGCCGGATGTAAGTCCAGAAGCTCCAAGACCATTAGCGACATATAAATTTGACCACTCAGGAATACCACCAAAAACAGGCAGGGACCCGGGCGTAAACGGTCGGAAGCCTACACGCGTTTCAGCAAAAGTGCTGTCATGAAGACCAGGAGCCACTTCAAGCGCCTTATCAAAAACATAATGAAGGCCGCCTACGGTTGAACGTCCATCGAAACCGGCATCGGTTTCATGCGTGGCACCAATGACAACACGGCCGCCCCCGAAGGAAAGCATGTACTGATTGTTCGGTGGCATAATAACAGGCCAATCTTCCGTTTCCGTATTCGGCAGATCCAAATGAACGATTTGTGCTTTTTGAGGGTGAACGAGAAAATCAATGCCGAGCGGCTTGAGAATCGGTTTCGCCCACGCACCAGCTGTGACAATCACTTCTTCCGCTTCGTGACGTACGCCGTCCACTTCGACAGCGGTCACCTTCTGTCCTTCATGAATAAGGCTCGCATCTCCATAAATCCTTTGTACCCCATATTTCTCTGCTACACGAAGAAGGGCATCTCTCAACTCACGGCCATTGACGCGTGCCGCACCACTGACATGAATCGCGTCGTATCCATCCCCGAGCGGTGGAAACACCTTTTTCGCTTCTTCTGATGAAATCCTTGTAATTTCACCGATTTCAGGAGCGCCATCTTCTCTTCGCTTCAACGCGCGCTCAATCGTTTTTTCTAATTTAGCTTCATCCCTTTGGAGACTGATTGCACCGACACGACGGTAGCCTGTCCGTGTTTCCCCTTCCGCTTCAAGCTGACGGATCAGTTCTGGATAGTAACGGGCGCCGCCTTTGACGAGACGGTACCAGCGCTTGTTGCGGCGCTGAGCGAGCCACGGGCAGACGATTCCAGCAGCTGCTTCTGTCGCCTGTCCCTCATCTTTGCGGTCGATGATTTTCACGTCGACGCCTTCTTTTGCTAAGTGATAAGCGGTGGATGCGCCTAGCACTCCCCCGCCGACAACGATATATTTCTTCATAGGTAAAACACCTTTTCATTCGTATTTTCATTTCCATGACCATTGTATAGAAAAAGAAACCTCCACTCAAATCCCTATTCAACAAAATAGCAGGATTGTGGAAGACTTGATTTCGAGATGTTTTGGGATTCGTTTGCCGTGTTGAGCGTCAGGGATGGCTGGGAAGCAACTCGCTTTCCTGCGGGGATGACGGCAAGCCTCCTCGTGCTTCGCACTGCGGGGTCTCGCCAGCCAATCCATTCCCGCGGGAGTCTCGCAGCTTCCCAACCACCCCATTCGGTC
>NZ_QUAE01000041.1:0-11017 GCF_003386945.1 Halobacillus trueperi
ATGGATGGCTGTGTTAAGTGATACAGGGGCAGCTTTACTTGTTATTCTCAACAGTATGAGACTATTAAGAAATAAATAATATAAAAAGGTGCGATCATTGGATCGCACCTTTTTTGTTCTCTATTTTTTATTAACCGAAGCATCATAGATGGAATCTACAGCTTTCTTCAGTTCTGCGTCGAATTCCTCATTAGACTGATTGGCATTCAAGTCTGCAGCCAGGGCGCGGGAGAAACTTGCGATCACGCCATCGTTTTCCTTAAGCTTTTCGTTCGCTTCTTCACGGGAATAACCACCGGAAAGGGCAACGACACGAACGACTCGGGGATGATCGACGAGTTCTTTGTATGCGTTCGGCTGAGTAGGGATCGTAAGCTTCAGCATGACGTTCTCCTCTTCTGATAATTCATTTAAGTGTTTCAATATCTCATCTCGGAGAAGTTCCTCGCATTTTTCTTTGTCACTGCTGTGAATATCGACTTCTGGTTCGATGATCGGTACAAGGTCAGAAGCGATGATTCTTTTTCCAATGTCGAACTGTTGTTGAACGACTTCTTTGATCCCGCTAGGATTTGGCTCATGGATGACGGAGCGCATCTTTGTGCCGAAAATGTTACGTTCATTGGCACGGCGTAATGTTTCATCAAGATCATCAATCGGTTTCATGAGCTGCACGCCGTTTTCTTTTTCCGCAAGCCCTTTGTCGACTTTAAGGAAAGGGACGACCCCTTTGCTGGCTAAATAATCGGCTGTATATTGACCCTCGATTTCCCGGTCCATCGTTTGCTCAAATAGAATGGCACCGAGGATATGGTCGGCATCGAAAGAAGGGGAGGTGATGATCCTTGTCCGCATTTGGTGGACAAGGTCGAACATCTCATCCTCACCTGAATAGGAATCCTCCGGTACGCCATAAGCGGCTAACGCTTTCGGTGTGCTTCCACCGCTTTGGTCAAGTGCAGCGATAAATCCATTTCCGTTCTTCATTTTTTCAAATTGCTTGTTGTTCATGTTTTCCACTCCTTTTTCGTAGTGTGAAAAATTACCCTTTATACTGTTCCCTTAAATTGGATTTGCATAACCTGAAAATGGGAGAAGAGTTTTACTGTGGATGTGGGGGAAGGTGTTTTAACAGAGCATGAAAAGGAATACTATGTATCAATCGGAGTATAGAGGAGGGATTTTTATGGGGAAGTGGATTATGAACGTTCTGGCGTTCATTCTTGTCGTCACTGTGAATGGACTTGCTAATGCTTTGCCCTTGAATGGTCAGACGACAGGTGAAATATCCAACCGTCTGAACGTTTTATTCACTCCTGCAGGGTATGTGTTCAGTATATGGGGGCTCATTTACATTTTACTAGGGATCTGGGTGATTCGACAGTTTCCGAAAAGTAGACGGGACCTGCCCATCTATCAAGAGACAAGTGGTCTCTTCGTCTTAAGCAGCCTGCTGAATAGTCTCTGGATCTTTATGTGGCACTATGAATTTTTCGGAATATCGGTCTTGGTGATGTTTGGATTGTTGCTCACCTTGATCCGTTTATATCAGACCTTACAGAAAAATGAGGCTTCTTTTTTCGATCGTCTTCCGTTTTCTATTTATCTCGGTTGGATCAGTGTCGCCACCATCGCGAACATCAGCTACTATTTAACCTACATCGGCTGGGATGGATTCGGAATTTCCGCCTCTGTATGGACGATATTGTTGATGATTGTGGGCACACTGCTTGCTATTTACTTTATGAAAAGCCAGGATGACTGGGTGTATCCGCTCGTTTTTGTCTGGGCGTTTATCGGCATCGGGGTGAAAAATCAGGGCAACGATGTGCCTCTTGTTGTAAACTCCGCTTTTATTCTTGCGGGACTACTGCTTGTGCTCACCATTTTATATGGATTCAGAAAAAAATAACAGCCACTTGATGCGTTCATCAAGTGGCTGTTATTTGTTCACAAAGAAACAGGAAGGGAATCCAGGCCTCTTAAAAGGAAGACGGAACGCCATTCGGGTGGGTTTACATCGCGGTTCAGATCGATATCCGGGAACGTCGTTAGTAATTTTTCCAGCGCAATTTTCCCTTCCAGGCGGGCGAGAGGGGCGCCGAGACAAAAGTGGCTCCCGAACCCGAATGCAACATGAGCATTTCTTTCTCTCGTAATATCAAACTGAGAGGCACGTTCAAACTTTTCTTCATCACGGTTGGCTGAACTGATCGAGGCGACAATGAAATCCCCACGACGGATAAGCTGGCCGTGGAAATCCATGTCCTCATCTGCCCAGCGAGCAGTCGAAAAATCGACAGGGCTGTAATAGCGAAGTCCTTCTTCGATCGCACCAGGAATGAGAGTAGAATCATCTTTTACTTTTTCAAATTGGTCAGGATGTTCAAACAGGGCAAACATGGTGTTCCCGATCAAATTGACCGTCGTTTCGTGGCCGGCGATGATCAAAAGGACGATCATAGAGTAGAGCTCATTCCTTGTCAGCTGCTCCCCGTCTTCTTCAGTTTGGATGAGGTGGGAAACCAAGTCATCCTGAGGTTCTGCTTTTCGTTGTTCAAAAAGCTCTGTCAGATATGTAGTAAAAGCTTCTACATCATCCATGAAGTCAGGGTCCATTTCGTTGGAGGCAGAGACGATGGTGTTGGACCATTGTCTGAATTTATCCCGGTCCTCTGCGGGGACCCCGAGCATCTCACTGATGACGATAATGGGCAGTGGAAAAGCGTAATCATCAATTAAGTCGACCGTCGTTTCTTTTTGTTTCATTTGGTTTAATAGATCATCCGCAATTTCACGGATTCTTGGTTCCAGCTGCTTAATGGTTTTAGGATTGAAGTAAGGTTGGACAAGTTTGCGCAGGCGTGTATGGTCAGGTGGGTCGACGTCCAGCATCATGTTTTGGAAGATGTTGAAGTCGTCTTGTTCGGTGTCTTTAGAAGCAGAAGAGAATAATTTGCTTTGGTCTTTAATGAAACTGGATGATTTCAAAAGCTCTTTCACGTGATCATATTTCGTAATCATCCAGGAGTGATTCGTTCCGTTACTGTTCATTGGAAAAATCGGTTGATCTTCTCGAAGCTCTTCGTAAAAAGGATACGCGCCTTTTTTGAAATTCGATTGGTTCAGTGTTTCCATGTTCTCCATTCAAAGTTCCTCCTCTGAAATGCTTCTCTATACTTGGATTATATAAGGGAATAGGGGGAAATGGAAATAAAAGGAGTACCAGGTCATCCAGAATCTGGATGACCTGGTACTCCTTTTATTGTAAGCGTTATTCCTTACGATTTTGAGGGAAAGTGATAGGATAAGGATAGGTAGGGAAAGAAAGGTGGAAGCAATGTGAAGAAAATTCAATTAGGGAAAAGTGATTTAGAGGTCGGGGAGATTTCACTCGGCTGTATGAGAATGAGTGAACTGAGCACGAAGGAGGCATCGGAAGTGATCACAAATGCGGTCGAGAATGGGGTCGACTTATTTGATCACGCCGATATCTATGGAAAAGGAGAATCGGAGTCTGTATTTGCTGAAGCACTGAAAACGACCGGCGTGTCACGTGAGGACATCAAGCTTCAAACGAAGTGCGGCATTCGTAAAGGGTTCTTTGATTTTTCTAAAGAGCATATTTTGGAGTCAGTGGACGGAAGTCTGAAGCGGTTGAATACAGAGTATGTGGATAGTTTATTGCTGCACCGTCCAGATGCTTTGATGGAGCCGGAAGAAGTAGCGGAAGCGTTCGCAGCACTGAAAGAAAGCGGAAAGGTTCGTTACTTTGGTGTGAGTAACCAAAACCCGATGCAAATGGAACTCTTGAAGAAGTATGTGGGAGAAAGTTTGATCGTCAACCAGCTGCAACTCAGCCTCGTCCATACACCGATGATTGATGCTGGATTCAATGTGAACATGCAGAACGATCCGGCCATCGTCAGGGACAGCAATGTCTTGGAGTATTGTCGACTGAATGATATGACCATTCAAGCATGGTCGCCATTCCAGCACGGAATGATCGAAGGTCCTTTTGTAGGCAATGACGCTTTCCCAGAGGTGAATGCCAAGCTTCAGGAACTTGCTGAAAAGTATGAGGTGACGGATTCTGCCATCGCAATTGCCTGGATTCTGCGTCACCCGGCTAACATTCAACCTGTCGTTGGCACAATGAATACGCAGCGAATGCAGAACATTGCCAAAGCTTCTCATATTGTCTTATCTAGAGAAGAATGGTACGAGCTTTACCGAGCTGCTGGTAACGATCTACCGTAATATGGATTGGAGGAGGGGGCTAATCGGATTCATGGTTAGCCTTCTCCTCGTATGGAGAACCTTTCCTCATATAAAATAGGTATATTCTAGAATGAGAAAATATCTTTAGCGAATGATAATAAGAGCGATAAATCCGTCTTTTTGATTGAAAATGCTGTAAAAAGAACGGGGATTATAAAAAAATCATGATTGAAAGCGTTTATTTTGTAAGAATGTGTTGTGCTTCACAAGATTATATTTTACTCTAGTAACGTTAGCTATAAAATGGCACTCTTACTGTTTTATAACAGGTGGAGCTTTCGTTGCTTGTACTAGTTATTTACTTATAAAAATGAGCCCCGGGCTCAAAAAAGGAGAAGTGGATATGGCAGATTCATTCACAACAGAAAAAGACGGGCAGACAAACGTTGCTCGTGACGAGCGTGAACTGCTCGACCAACTACTGGAACCTGAAGTACAGGAATCTTTGACTGTTCTTGTGAAAGAGCTTCCGAAGCTTACCGAATTGGTGAAGATTCTTTCAAGCTCCTACGACACCGTTCAATCGCTTGCGACGGATGAAGTTCTGAAAAAAGACACGGTTGAGTTCATGTCAGAAGTGGCTGAGCCTCTCAAACATTCCGTGAAAGAAGTAACGCAGAACGCAATCGAAGCGAAAGATCATGCGGAAAGCAGCTCAGAAGTTATCGGACTATTCGGCTTGATGAAGATGTTGAAAGACCCTCAAGCTCAAAAAATGTTCCGTTTCGTTAACGCATACTTAAAAGTATCCGCTGAACGCAATCACAAAGAGTAGGAAATGGAGGAATCAACATGTCAAAAGAAATCGTCATTCTAGGCGGCGGTTATGGCGGGCTTCTTGCCGCTTTGTCTGTGCGCCAATACATGGACGCTTCTGAAGCGAACGTCACAATCATTAACAAAACCCCGACACACCAAATCATTACAGAATTGCACCGTTTGGCAGCAGGAAACATTACTGAGCAGGCGGCAGCGCTTCCTCTTGAGAAGTTATTGAAAGGAAAAGACATCAACCTTAAGGTTGCGACCATTGAGTCCTTTTCTGTCAATGACAAAAAGATCTCACTAGAAGATGGCTCTGAACTGTTCTATGATGCTTTGGTCGTGGCACTAGGTAGTGTAACGAACTACTTCGGCATCCCTGGACTGCAGGAACACAGCATGGTCCTTAAATCTGCGGAAGATGCAAATAAAATCCGTGAACACGTGGAAGCTCGCATTCGTGATTATGCAGCGACGAATAACGAGGCAGATGCCCACATCGTCATCGGCGGCGGTGGCTTGACTGGTGTCGAGCTTGTCGGTGAATTGGCTGATGAAACACCAGCAATGGCTAAAAAATATGGTGTTAACCCTGATGAAATTAAGTTGACACTCGTAGAGGCCATGCCGAAAATTTTGCCGATGCTTCCTGATCACTTGATCGAAAGAGCAACGAAAAGCCTTGAAAAACGTGGCGTAGAATTCCTGACAGAACTTCCTGTCACAAATGTGGAAGGAAACATCCTCGAGTTGAAAGACGGCCGTAAGCTGACAGCCAATACGTTCGTCTGGACGGGTGGAGTTGCTGGAAACCCACTTGTCGGTGAATCCGGTATTGAAGTGAATCGCGGACGTGCGTCTGTAAACAATTATCTTCAGTCTGTATCCCACAAAGACGTATTTGTTGTCGGTGACAGTGCGGTTTATTTCAAACCAGGTGATGAACGTCCACAACCACCGACAGCACAAATCGCTTGGCAAATGGGTGAGACCGTCGGTTATAACCTATATGCCTACCTTGAAGACAAGAGCTTTGAAGAGTTTGAACCTGTCAACTCAGGTACACTTGCAAGCCTTGGCCGTAAAGACGCGGTAGCTTTCATCGGTGCCAATCAGACACCATTGAAAGGTCTTCCGGCTTCTGTCATGAAAGAAGCAAGTAACGTGCGTTACCTATCCCACATCAAGGGACTATTCGCACTTGCCTATTAAGAATATTCTCTAAGGTGAAACACCCTTAACAAACGCCTGCTTCCCAGCGCTCCCAAGCGAAAACGAAGCAGGCGTTTTTTTGTACATTTTTTACATTATTTGCCACACCAGGTCATCCAGATATTGGATGACCTGGTGTGGCTATTTTTGGGAATTGATTACGCAGGTATAAAGGTGAATGGGTGGGTGCAGAATGGGGATAATTGATTTCATGGAGTGGTGGGAAATGTATTTATTATTAGTCATAGTGGTATGGATTCTTTTTGCCTATCGATTTGTTTATTGGAAGCAGGTAGGGAAGCAATACCCGACGATCCTGTTTTTTATTGCTGTGAACATGACCTATAATTTCCTTTATTACAATCACACTCTCTGGGCATTCCGCGGGGTGACGATGGAGTGGCTGAACCATTCCATCATCAACATGGCTTTCACTTTTTTCATCTGCCCGATCGGCTTAATTATCTATTTGCAGCGCTTTCCCAAAACCCGGAGCAACCAATTCATCTATATCACGGTTTGGATCGCGTTTTATACGGTAATAGAATGGTTGTTTTCTCTAAAAGGAATGTACGTATATGATCATGGGTGGAACAACTGGCTTAACATTCCGTTGAATGCCGTATTATTCCTCGTCCTTTATCTTCATTACAGAAACCCTGTGCGGGGGCTTCTTGTATCTCTGCCCATTGTTGTCCTTTTCCACGTATTCTTTCCGTTTCCCTTGGACAGTTTAAAATAGAAAGGATGTCATGCAGCCGTGATCATACGTGATGTGTTATCTGTCCCCATGTTTTTGATCCTGCTTTTTTCGAGTTATCTAGCGATGTGGATGTACATCGGCAAGAAAAAGATTAATAAAAAATGACCTGCTCCTTAGATTAAGAGGCAGGTCATTCTTTTATTTGATTTGCGTCCGTTTCGAAGATGGATGGCTGTCTTCGTATTTTTTAAAAGAAGTTTCCGGTTTAAGCGCAATCGTTTCCTCCGCTTGTTTTCCCAGAGATTTATACTTGAGCTGAAACTCATCCTGCACTTCAGGCGGTTCCTCAACGGAAGGTGACTGTTTCATGCCGGCAATCCAAGTGTCGAAGTCGTACATGCCACGGTCGATAATCAATCCCAAATCTTCGAGTGACTGTGTCAATTCGTTCAAGCAATCCAAACCATTCCTTAAAATAATGCCTTTCTCTTTGGCTTTATCAACGGAATGCTCGAGACGATAGCTCTCCCCTTGATATGTAAACTCCACAAAACAACTGTTACGGTCCCAATTAAAATTGAAATTCTCAACCTTCAGGCGTTTGACCACTTTGACCAATCTTTTTTCACAAATGCTTTGCTCTTTATGTGGCATCCATCGGAATAGAACATTCTTGAATAAACGATTCTTGAACATGCCATTCACCTTCCTTTTTTATTAAGCCTAATCATGCAGTGACTGTATAACTATTTCTACAAGATCGATGCGATGACCTTCCAGTTTCAAGGATAATTTGTAGAATAAAGGAATTTTTATTTTAATCCTTGCAGAAGACGCTCGTCCTTTTCCCGAACGAGATCATAAGTTTCTACCAAATGTTCGGGGACTAATGCACGTCCATAGTTCCAAGCATTGGTTTCAATGACGGCCTTCAGTTCTTCAATCTCCTCATCTCCTCCGTACATGAGTGTGCGCAAATCGTGTTTATGTTTTTTGAATGTGAGATAGTAGCCGATTTCATGATAGAGGATGATTTTCACAACGTTCTCTTCGGGTTCATTTACTTTTATTTTACCCATATATCCGTTGATTTGTAGATAGTTAAAATTCACTGTATTCGTGGATACATTATAGCTCATGGGTGCTGGAAGTTTATTATTGATTTCATAATTGATGTCCAGTTGATGTTCAAGCAGTGTATCCTTAATAATGTCTTCAACCTGCCGTACGTAAAGCATGAAAATCACTGACCTTTCTTTTCTATTATTCTCAGTATAAGTGAAGGAAAGAGGTGAACCAAGGTACGATACGCTCATAATGAAAAAGTCCTACACTGGGACCTTGGTAGGGTGCGGGAACCTTTGGGGATTCTATTCCCCTGAAGGGTGAAGAAAATTCCCCTGCGGTGGGCGCACACATCAAACGAAAATCGTCTCCACACGTATAATACGGTAACTGAATCATTAAGGAGTGAAAAAAATGAGTTATCGAGCGTATGATTATGACTATGATCACGACCATAAAGATGGATGCTGTGGAAAAAAAGATAAACACCATAAAATGAAACATTATAAAAACTGCGTAGAAGAAGTATTGGAAGCCATTCTTTTTGCACAGAAGAAAGCGAAGAAGGATGATTGTCACACGTCGTGCCAGCAGTCGATCAATGATTTGATCGGAGAAAAACGTGTGAAGAAAAACACGATTCCTTTTCTTTTGTATTGCGGATGTGAACCCTTCAAAGGCACAGGAGTAGCCACATATTCCTGTCACTCTAAGAAAGAGAAAATCAAGTGTATCCATACTCACATTTTTAAAATAAAAGAATTAAACAAAGATTGTGCAGTCCTTGAACTTCTTGAATTTAAATCAGATCTGAAAGATAAACACCCGAAACATTGCCACAGCAAACACGGTTCCGCCTGTCATCAACTGGATCATAAGGATCTGGATGATCTTGTAGGCACTGGCATTTGCATTACTGTGGATTTATCATGTTTTTGTGCGATTACCTGCCTGCCAGCTGTTCACTTGTAAAACATTACTGAATCTGACATGGCGAAACATCGATTGACCTTTCCTATGCGTATACACCGGCAAAAGAAAAGAAGGTAGCCTAAATGAGCCTACCTTCTGTACATACGTGCTTACCCACCGAAAGCTTCTAACAGATCCTCAATTTCCTGGATGTTCACCTCCTGTGAAACAGGTGGTTTTTTGATGGAGGATGGAGCACATTCCTTCTGATAAGAACCTGCCGCAAGCAACCTCTTTATTTCAAGCAATTCAGATAAAACCCCATCCGTACCCTCTTGCTGAGAAGCAGCCGCTTTGTGAAAGTAGTGGTTCAAGGCAGAGAATATCAAATGATTCAGGGTGTTATTTTCTGAGTGATAGGCAATTTCCTCTATAATTTCAGGGGGGACAGAGTGTTGGTCCCCTGTTTTTACATCAATGAAGGAATCGGGGATCGTAAGCACGGTTTGTTTAAAATAATCGTGATATACGTTTGACATTCCTTCACCCTCTAACTTTTGGTATAAGCATAATCGTCCGTATATTCTTTGTTTTTGCTGATCCACTGCATCTTAGCAAGAATCATCAATCCCTGGACATTCAATTGCGACATGTTCTCAGGGAAAAGCAATTCAATCGGACGGCCGCGCTCATTCCATTTCACGGCTGCTTCTTTAATTTGTTTTTCAGCGATTTCAGCGGCTCCGCCGACCGCAATATATCGGGATGCACCCTTGATTTCATTGGAACGGCTTCTCACTCTGTCAAAATGTTCGAGGTACTTGATCGCCATCAAACGCAGCTGTGGGGTGATGTATTTACTAATATCTTTTCTTACTCCTGCAAAGGGTTCAACGTACCATTCGGACTGACCGGCCACGAGTTTTTCTTCAAGCTCCGAACGTGAATTGAAACTGTACATTTCATTTTTACTTACTTTTTGTATGATATGGTCGAGGAATTGATTGATGCCGAATGGCTCGCCTTCGACAGATGCGACCGGTTTATTCTTCTTGATCCCTACAAAGTCCACCGAATCCCCGCCGAGATCTCCGATGAGAATGCCTTTAGAAGAATCCTTAACGAGTGAATCGTCGGAGATCATAAGCGTCTCCTGGTCCCTCGTCAAAGCTAAGTAGGCAAGAGCGCCTTCCGCTCCTACGATAACATCCTCAATTTGTATTTTGACCGCCACTTCCTTCGGTTCTCTTGTCCCAGGCACTTTATGAAAAATGACCGTATGATTTCCAATCAAACGCTGTTTGAAGATATCCTTCTTTTCTTTGTATTGAGTTGTGGGTAACGATACGGCCAACTGGTCGATCGTGAACTGGAAATCCTCTTCACCAGGGTTGGTCAATAAGGCATGGTATGCAGCAGTAGCAAAAAGAAGAATGTAGGTGCGCTCTTCGTCAACCTTTTGATTATTGAATGATGTTAAGCTGACGTTTTTCTGCTGCATCGCTGACTTTCCGATATAAAAAATCTCACGTCGATCCTGGATGGAAGGGCTTTTGATTTCAACGATCAAATTTTCCTCAAGCTCCACATCCTCTTCATCATAAGGTTTTTCGTAAAATCCCTCATCAAACAAGGCAATCGCGTTCGGCATCTGATAATCAAACATTTCTCCTTGGTCTGATACCAACGCTTTGTACCAGCTGTTTCCGACATCTACGGCAAGAAAATTATTTCTATTCATTTTCTACCTCCTCATTCTACAACGTATGTCGAAGAGGCCGTCCCTGTGCGAATACCCATTTCCTCCCCATCAAATCCACGCCTTATCTTAAAGAATATGGCAGGATTGTGTAAGACTTGAATTCGAGATATTCTGGGGTTCGTTCGCCGTATTGGGAGTCAGGGGGGGCTGGGAAGCTACTCGCTTTCCTGCGGGGATGGCGGCAAGCCTCCTCGTGCTTCGCACTGCGGGGTCTCGCCAGCCAATCCATTCCCGCGGGAGTCTCGCAGCTTCCCAGCCACCCCATTCGATGGATATGAGAAACGAACCCACATACACGAATGGAGCGTCTTCCATAACCA
>NZ_QUAE01000042.1:0-10732 GCF_003386945.1 Halobacillus trueperi
AGCTTTTCGCATGCAGAATAGTGTGCTTAGGAGTTCATTCCCCTCCAATAACCATGTGCATAAAAGCAGCTAATTCCGAAAGTGGTTTCGAGATACTTAAATGGCAAAGGGGCGGAGGGGAATGGCGAGACTCCTACCTTAAGTGTGCAGGCGCCTCGGTCAGCGGCGTATGGACTGGACTGAGCTGGCGGAGATAAAGGAAACACGAAGAACGGAGTGATTCGATGTTGACTTATCGTACAGAAGCGAGGGAAGTCTCACTAGCCGCTAGGCGCCGGAACCGGATATCTAATAGGAAAAAAGTGCATGGTGAGACCCCACAGGACGCAGTCCGAGGAGGCTCAAGATAACAGAGGAAGTTCGATTAAGTTCGGCACGTCCTGTGCCAACATCGAACGACCCCACCTCGTGTGGGGCCCCGCGGAAAGCGAGCTATTCCCCGCAGCCCCATCCACTCAACAAAAGTCTTGAAACTGAGTGTTCCACAATCGGGAGCTTATAGTTAAGCTTTGTTTAGAGAAAAGAAGGAAAAGAATTGTTTTACATTTGCATCTGCACGTGGCACATGGGACGATAGTAGTTAGATAGAATGACAACGAACGAAGTAAATGGGGTATGAAAATGAAATTAAGTGTATTGGATCAATCCCCTATCTTAACAGGGACAGACCCAAAAGAAGCCTTACAACAAACAACAGATCTCGCAAAGTGGACGGACAAGCTGGGATATCACCGTTTCTGGGTGTCTGAACATCATAGTACAAGCAGTCTTGCAGGGTCTGCACCTGAGATACTCGCGGCCCACCTGGCTGCCCATACAAATAACATCCGAATTGGCACAGGAGGCGTATTACTTCCCCACTACAGCTCCTATAAAGTCGCGGAAGCTTTTCGAATCCTCGAAACCCTCCACCCTGATCGCATTGATCTTGGAGTGGGCCGGGCTCCTGGTGGGATGCCTAACGTCAACTTAGCGTTAAACCGTGGAAAAGTGCCAAGTATCGAAGACTATCCATCCCAAGTTGAAGAGTTGATCGCTTATTTACATGGACAGGACCCACACGGTATGGACGTGTATGCAACACCAAAAGGAGAAACGGCACCACCCGTGTGGATGCTTGGCTCAAGCGGAACAAGCGCTCGCTTGGCTGCAGACTTAGGCGTCTCTTACTCCTTCGCCCACTTCATTAACGGACGTGGTGGAATTCGAGCAATGGATCGCTATCAAGATTATTTCACAACCTCTATGCAGCAAAATAAGCCCATAGGGAATGTCTCTGTTTTTGTCGTCTGTGCAGAAACTGATGAGCATGCGGAGTATTTGGCTTCAAGTCTGGACCTTGCTCTTTTACAAATTGAACAAGGCGGGAAGCGCACACACTTCCCCACTCCCGAGGAAGCACTCAGTCATTCGTACACCATTTTTGAAGAAGAACGAATCCAGGACAACCGAAATCGGATGATTGTCGGTTCTGTTGAAAAAGTAAAGGAAGAGATTGAGCAGTTGGCGGAGAGCTACAACGTAGATGAAGTGATCGTCAACACGATTGTCACACCATTCGAAGATCGATTACGCTCCTACGAGCTACTCGCCGATGCTTTCCAATTAAGCCACTCCACAACCACGATGACCTAACGTCATCGTGGCTTTTTCTATTACCACTATTCAACTATATGGCAGGTTTCTTGAAGACTTGATTTCGATATGTAGGGGAGATTCTAGGGGCTACGGGAAACAGTTCGCTTTCCATGGGGCGGGCGGTGAGCCTCCTCGGACTTCGTCCTGCAGGGTCTCACCTGTCCCACACGTCCCATAGGAGTCTGACCGTTTCCCTCCGCCCCATTTGCCATACGAGGTTCTCGAAATCCCTTGAGCAGTAACCTGCCAAGCTCTGTCATGAAGGCTTGTTCACCCACGCCGTTATAGTGTCGTTTTAACCATAGATCCTGCACGTATAAGGTGTGGGAACAGGGTCTGGGAAACGTCCGCATGAAAAGCGAATGGAGACACGAACGTGTGTGTTTTTGTACTGACTGATCCAAAACACTGCAAATCGTCGTTTCCCTGACCCCGTATCCATGGCCAGGAATGGTCATTCATTATTTCAATTAGGCAAGGCTTCCTTTAAGGGTTCGCGATATGCGCTCACCGCGCTCCAGCGGAAAGCGAGCCATTCCCCGCAGCACCCATCCACTCAACAAACATCTCAAAACTGATCCTTCCACAATCGGGAGCTTTTGTGGCGGGAAAATATTAAGTCTTCCTTCCTATTTAAATCGTCCTGGTTATTTCCGATATTTATAGATGTCAGACATCATAACAAGGAGTGGTGATTTTGCAACGTCTATACATACCCTTCGTCCTCCTTTCCTTACTTGCAGGATTGGTTGGATGTGCAAACAATGAAACGAAAGCGAATACAAAAGATACGATCAGCGCTGGTCTTATCGTCACAGACAGCGGACTGGGGGATGATTCTTTCAGTGATTCTGCTTTTCAAGGCCTTGAACAAGCCCGTGATGAGTTAGGCATAACTTTCGATTATCGGGAACCGTTCGATCAGGATTATGAAAAGAATGCCCAAGAGCTGTTGGCCCAAGACCATGATGTCATTATAGGACTTGGATATAATTCGCAGGAAGCCATTGAGAAATTAGCGAAAGAAAACCCGGCCCAGTCATTCGTGATGATTGATGCTGTTTCTGAACTTGAGAACGTAACATCCATCACCTTTAAAGAAGATGAGGGCAGTTACTTGATCGGGCTCATCGCTGGAATGAAGACGAAAACAGGTACCGTCGGATTTATTGGTGGCGAAAAAATCCCGGTCGTAGAACGTTTTGAGGAAGGATTCAAAGCAGGGGTAAAAGAAGCGAATCCAGAAGCACAGGTCCTGTCTGATTATGCAGGAACGTTTGATGATGATGAATTAGGAGCTTCTATCACGAACGACATGGTGACAGAAGGTGCTGACTTCGTATTTCCTGCCGCAGGTTTTACAGGCATCGGTGTTCTAAAAGAAGCTCAGAAACAAGAGATCTACGCGTTCGGTGTGGATAGTGACCAATTTTTCGTAGCTGAAGAAGCCGTCGTCTCTTCCATGCTTAAAAATGTCAACGTCGCACTTTATGATGTGATGAAACTCTTGAGTGATGGACAAAAGCTCGATGGAGGTACACAAACGCTCGGCATTCAAGAAAATGGTGTAGGCCTTGCTCCGATACGCTTGATTGAATTGAATTCAGAGGAACAAAATCTATTAAATGAAGCGACAGGAAAGTAAGGGGGAAACGTGATGACTATCGGAAAAAGATTGTATACAATGACTCTCATTCCATTACTTTTATGCCTGACTCTCATCAGTTTCATCGTTTTTCAAATGATGGACTTACAACGTTCATCCAATCAAGATGTCCAAATTTTACTTGAAGGTAAAGAACTGCATGGTCAACTCGTCAGTGTGGAACAGGCATTGACCACCTACGGATACAACCCGTCAGAAGCTTCCCGCAGCGAAGCAGAAGTTCTAATCGAACAAACTGATAGTATCTTCGGGGATATGGAACCTCTCATTGCAACGGAAGCTCAAGAACAATGGTACAACCAGGCTCAATCGAAATTTCAAAATTGGACAGAGCTTGCTTCGGGGGCCCTATCAAGCAACGATACCAATGAAGTACAACGTCAAGCCGCCCGTACCGGAGGAATCATCAACGATATCTATATGCTTCAGCAAGAAGCCCAATCCTGGTATGACGCTCAAATGATGGACCAAAAACAGACGATTCAGAACTTGATCCTGTTCACCATCATCGCAGCTGCCGTCCTGGTAGTTTCTACGATTCTATCAACGACAAGACTTACGAAACTTATCGCGCGCCCGATTCGTGATCTTGCTGAAAAAGCATCTGAAGTAGCCAATGGAAACTTAAAAACTTCAATTGAAGTGAGTGATAAAGAGAAGGACGAAATTGG
Source organism: Halobacillus trueperi (assembly GCF_003386945.1). Classification (NCBI taxonomy): domain Bacteria; kingdom Bacillati; phylum Bacillota; class Bacilli; order Caryophanales; family Bacillaceae; genus Halobacillus; species Halobacillus trueperi. Next base: position 3,976 of record NZ_QUAE01000042.1, read on the forward strand.
CCAATTGAAGCGATCGTTCCGTACGATGATCGGTAACTTAGAAGGAACCGTCCAATCCGTTCATCACATTGGACAAAATGTACAAGACTTCAGCTCCCGTCTTCACAATGAGATGGGTGGTCTTTCTGAAATATCGAGTCAAGTAGCCAATTCAACCGATGAACTTGCTCAAGGAAGCCAATCCATTTCTGAAGATGTTCAAGATGTGGCAAATCTAATGGATGATCTCCATCAAGGATTTGAATTGAACCGTGAACAGGGACAATCCTCCAGGAAGTCCAGTCAACAAGCCCTCACTTATGTGGATGAGGGGCAGACGAGCATTACAGACCAACGTGCGCTCATGGACCGAAGTGCGGCGTCGATTGCGAACGTAGAAAAGTCCGTTAATCACTTCATCCAATATACAGATCAAATTGAATCAACCGTCAAACTCGTCAATGATATCGCAGAACAGACGAACCTTCTTGCTCTGAATGCTGCCATTGAAGCAGCACGTGCTGGTGAACATGGAAAAGGCTTCGCTGTCGTCGCGGAAGAAGTTCGCAAACTTGCTGATCAGTCCACCTCAGCCACTGGACACATCACTGAAATGGTGACGCAGATTAGAGATGGCGTTCAAGTCATCGAACAGGAAATGCAGGAGACCATTCAAATTTCTGAACAGCAAAACCATTCTGTAGATACATCCAAGACAGCTTTTGAAAAAATAACAGCTCAAGTGAAGTCTATCGACGAACAACTGGACGACCTAGTCACTGGCCTGGATGAATCTAAAGATAAGAGTGCGAATGTCTATGTTTCCATAGAAAATGTGAGCAGTATCGTTGAAGAGACAGCGGCAGGAACAGAAGAAATCTCTGCGTCTACCGTCGAGCAGCAAGCCGCCTTCCAACAGATGATCAAAGAAACCGATCACCTGGAAAATATGGTGGCCGACTTGAACGAGCAACTGCAACATTTTGAATGGAATCAACGAGTGGAAGAACAACAAATAGAAAAGGATCTTGAAGTAAATTTCGAAGATGATGATGAAGAACCATACACCGCTTCAGCTTAATGAAGCGGTGTTTTTTTACCTGCGTGTCGGTTTACCAACTGGGCGTTCGAGGGAACGAAGATCTTCATCGACGTTCATAATCTTCTGTTCTACCATCTGTCTCGCGTCTGCTACTCCTTTGTTATAAAAGAAGGGGCCCATCTCTTCTGCTAGCTTATGTACCCATTGTTCAGCTGCGAGGTCACCGATCACCTCTCCCCGTTCTAGTTCAAAGTATTCTTTGACCTGGTCCACCATATACTCTCTTTCTTCTTTTTTTAATTTCATATGCTATCCTCCTTTTTTCCTTATCCTATCATATCGTTTTTCATTCCTGTCACACAGACCGCATCGTTGGGTTTTTCTGATTTGTAATGGATCCATACATTTTGAAACCCTGCTTTCACAAGAAGGTTTTGCAATTGACCACCCAGCACTTCCGTTGTGTCATCAGTGGCTTCTTTTTCATGCGGAACAATCGTCAGGGCGATTTTCCCCTTTTCACTGAGCAACGTCCGCAAGTGGCGGAGAATTTCTACGGGTCGGTCCCAAAACGTGATATTGTTGACGGCATAGATTTTATCTAAAGGGTTTTGAAAATGAAGCAATTGACAGGCGTCGCCATGAAAAATACCAATCTGCTGTGAACACGATTGATCATTTAACTTCTTTAAAACCATTTCAACCATCGCCTCTGAAGGATCGATTCCATACAAAGCCTCCGATTCCAAGGTAGCTATTTTTTTCAGAGCTGATCCAGAACCAAACCCGACCTCTAAAACGCGGTCACCCTTTCCTATATCCAGAAAAGACAAGGTCCAGTCGTTCAACCCCCTGTTCTCTCTTTCCATAAACATTCCGGCAAACTTGCCAGCTAGTCCTTCTGGTTTTGCGAATTGATTGTAAATCATTTCTCCGTCCTCCTTTTCCCTCCCTTTACCCGTATCTTTTTAGGTTCACGCATTACGAAAGTAGTATTAGTTTTTTTCTTATCGGTTTGTTTGTATGATAAATGACAGAGGGATTTTTGTAGTACCCATATAATGAGAATCATAGGGGGGAGATTCGGTTGAAGAAGTTTATACCATTTTTCCTGCTGGCGATTCTGTTTTTGACAGCCTGCAGTGAAACATCCACAAATAATAAAGATTGGACAGAAGCTTCGTGGGAAGAGATCGAAGCAGCAGCAGAAGGAACAGAAGTCCGCCTGTATATGTGGGGTGGGGATGAAGGAATCAATGCCTACATTGATGACTATGTCGCACCACAGCTGGATGACCAATACGGAGTCTCGCTGAAACGCGTCCCCCTTGACACGCCGGAGATTTTACAGAAGCTCCAAACAGAAAAACAAGCGAATAAACAAGACGGCTCCATTGATGTGATATGGATCAATGGAGAGAATTTCAAAAACGCGAAAGAAAACGAATTGCTGATGGGTTCTTTTACAGAGATTCTGCCTAATTTCAATGATTACTACAATACCGAAGACCCAGCTTTCCAAACAGATTTCGGAACAAAAGTGGAAGGAATGGAAGCACCCTGGGGCAAAGTCCAGTTCGTGTTTCATTATGACTCAGAAAAAGTCACCAATCCTCCCGCTACATTCGAAGAATTACAAACGTGGGTGGCTGAAAACCCCGGTAAGTTCACCTATCCGACAGCTGAAGAATTTACAGGCAATGCGTTCTTAAGACACGTCTTATACGCTCAGGCAGAAAAGCCTTCGGATATTTATGAACAATCCTTGGAGGAGAACAACATCACTCCAACCGCTGAACGTACGTGGTCCTATCTTAATGAAATGGAAAACGACCTATGGCGTTCAGGAGAACATTACCCAAACAGCCTGACAGAATTAGACCGGTTGTACAGCCAGGAGGAAGTTTGGATGACGATGGGATATAACGAATCACGGGCCGAATCATTGATTGAAGAAGGCGTATTCCCTGAATCTACACGTTCGTTCGTCATGGAACCAGGATCCATAGGAAATACGCATTTCCTGTCCATCCCTTTCAACAGCCCGAATCAACCCGGCGCGTTGGCGGCCATTAACTTCATGCTTTCGCCAGAAGCTCAACTGGAAAAATATAAGCCGGATCACTGGGGAGAGAATACACCCATCAACTTCGATCAATTGCCTGAAGACATCAAAGAGGAATTTAAAGCTGTCGAACGTGGAGAAAGCGTGTTATCAACAGAAGAACTTGAAGCGAGCTTCCTGCCGGAGTCAGAAGCCGCCTATGTCGACTGGATGAAGGAACAGTGGTTCAATGAAGTTGTTCAAAAATAGAACCTTCCTTCTCTTTCTTCCAGCGAGCATTTTTTTGATCATCCCTTTCTATGGGTTTATCCACGCAGTCATCCAAAGCATAGGTGGAGAAGGGTTAGCCCATTATGAAGAGATTTTAAACTCAGAACGGTTTCTTTCTTCAGTGTGGTTTAGTATTCGAACATCAGGAATAGCTACGATCGTTTCCATTATCCTTGGTCTTGGTTTCACAAAGTGGTTTCACCCATTGTTAACCAAAACCTCTCCCAGGCTGATGGTTTGGATCCCGATGCTTTTCCCACATTTCGTATGGGGGTACATGGTCATCCTCATACTCTCAGAAACAGGTTGGACGGCACAAGCTTTTATAGCTGCCGGCTGGCTTGAAGATACATCACACTTTCCCGTCTGGACCCGGGATCCGCAAGGCATAGGGATCATCATCACGTATGTATGGAAAGAAATCCCCCTTGTTATTCTGCTGCTTCTTCCTGTGTATGCATCCATCCACCCTGAGTATTACGCTCTTGTAGACAGCCTTGGGGGAAACGCGTGGCATCGATTTACTACGGTCGATCTGCCAAACCTCCTTCCTGTTCTCGTGGAATCATTTTTGATCATTTTCTCCTTTACTCTGGCAGCCTATGAGGTTCCAGCTCTGATCGGCACGACTTTCCCGGAGATGATATCCGTGCTCGGGTATGAGTGGTTTTATGGAAGCTCTTGGGAAGACCGGCCATTGGCTTTTGCCGCCATGGTCCTGACTAGTTTATTCCTCCTGGGGCTGACCTTGATCAGCTACTATGGGTTAAGCAGGCCCAAATGGAGAGCGATGAGGGGGGATCGACCATGATTCGAAAAAAAGTGTTCTTTCTTATTTTGACCTTGCTTTTTTTCATCATTCCGCTAACCGTTTTGCTATTACAAAGCGTAAGTGCCCCTTGGCGCTTCCATACGGGACAAGGCATAGACTGGGGATGGGAAGGGTACTCAACCCTCTTTCAGAATCCTCAATTGTGGGAAGCGACATTCATATCCATCGGGATTGGTTTTGCTGTACTGTTCATCAACGTCGCGATTGGTTTGTTTACAGGAAAAGCTCTGACCTCCTACGCTTATCGTGGAAAAGCATGGCTGGAGGCTCTGCTTTTATCACCGATTTTAATTCCATCCTTGGCCATTGCGATGGGGCTCCACCTGTTCATGATTCGAGTCGGTCTTGCAGACACCATTTGGGGCGTGATGCTCATCCATTTAGTACCAACCGTTCCCTACAGCATCAAGATCTTTCATAACAGCTATCAGCAAATGGGAAAAGCGATGATGGAGCAGCCTCACATTCTAGGAGCAGGATTCTGGACACAGGTCTTTACGGTAGAACTCCCTTTACTCAGACCTGCAATCCGGAGTGTCACCTTTTTAACGCTTGTGATCAGTTTGAGCCAATATGCCATCACCGCCATTATCGGTGGCGGCCGGGTGCTGACATTGCCATTGGTCTTTTTTCCTTTTCTCAATAATGCCAACACGTCAATCATGGCGGCATTCTCGATCTGGTTCGCACTCATCCCAGTTTTCATGTACATCATCATTGAAGCTTTGATGATGTTTCTCCCCTACTCTCGATTGCCATGGAGGAATCATCGATGACACAGACGAAATTAGAAATGAAAAACATTACAAAAACCTTTAATCATGACAAGATTTTGAATGAACTGACCTTCCACCTTGAGAAAGGTGAAATCATGAGCATTGTCGGACCTTCAGGCAGTGGAAAAACGACCCTGCTCCGTATACTCGCAGGGCTTGAGAAGCCGACCGATGGCGAAATCATCATGAATGGAAGAGACATTACTAGACAGAAAGCGAACCGGCGCAGCATCAGCCTCGTCTTTCAGCAGCCTTTGCTTTTCCCGCATATGACCGTAAAAGAGAATATCGTTTACGGAGCAAAAGTCTCAAAAAAGTATAAAGAAGAAAAGATTGAATCTTTACTGGAAGCGATCGGGATGGCGCGTTTCCGTGACCATTTTCCTTCTGAGATTTCCGGCGGACAGCAGCAGCGGACAGCCCTCGCCCGTGCAATGGCCACGGAACCTGAAGTAATTCTGTTTGACGAACCCTTCAGTAGTCTGGATCCATCTTTAAGACAGGATCTTAGATACTGGGTGCGTGACTTCCTTGCCTCGAGAGAAACGACATCGGTTTTCGTTACACACGATATGGAAGAAGCGATGATCATGGGAGATAAAATCGCTGTCTTTGAAGACGGGAACTTCCAACAGATTGGCACAGCTGAAACGTTACACAAGTCGCCTGCCAACATGAGGGTCGCTTCCTTTTTAGGGGGCCATCTCATTTTGAATGATCACGAATTCGCCCCTTTACATGCCGTACGAGTAGGGACTCAAAAAACATCAAAAAATGAGGTTAGCTTCCACGCAACTGTCGAGCACATTACTTACCAGCATGGGCGGCCGGTGGCACATTTATATGTCAACGATCTTGAGAAGAAAATATCAATACCTATTGACGAAACGTTCCCCACACGGGAAGTCCAGGTAACCATTCCGGCTGGTTCCATCCAGACCTTCAGCGGAGAAATTCTATGAACAAGAAAAACATATTACGGACCGCTTTGTTCCTTGGCCTATTTATTGCTCTTGCTTGGTTTGTTCGCTCCCGGTTTGACGTAAGTGCGGATAACATCCGCTCCTATATTCTATCTTTCGGCGCCATAGGACCACTCATATTCATGGGGCTGTATGCCATCGGCCCCATCGTCGTGTTTCCCACCTCCGTTCTTTCGCTCGCCGCGGCTTTCGCCTATGGAATCTGGCCCGGCATGCTATATATCGTCATCGGAGCTACAGGAGCCGGTGTCACCGGGTATATCATGGGAAGGTTTTTCGGAGACTCTGTACTCAAATTCCACCAGTCCAAATGGGCAGGGAACATATACGAGCGGATGCAGGGACAAGGTTTCCTTTATGTATTCATCCTGCGTCTTATCCCCCTTGTCGGATTCGATATATTAAGCTATCTAGCAGGAATGACGAGAGTGAAGTTTCTCTCTTTCGTCCTGGCTACTGTGATCGGGATGCTTCCCGGAACGTTCGCTTACAGCCTGGTCGGAACAAGCCTTGCAAGCGGAGACCGCACACTGATCCTCATCGCCTTCAGTGTCTTCACCCTCCTCCTCGTCACCACCTACCTCTTCCGCAATAAAGTCCGAACCTGGCTAAAACTATAAGCTTTATCCAACTAAATGGTAGGATTGTGGAAGACTCAGTTTCGAGACTTTTGTTGAGTGGATGGGGCTGCGGGGAATGAGTCGCTTTCCGTGGGAGCGCGGTGAGCCTCCTCGGACTGCGTCCTGCGGGGTCTCACCATGCACTTTTTTCCCACAGGAGTCTCCCCATTCCCCTCCGCCCCTTTACCGT
>NZ_QUAE01000043.1:0-7609 GCF_003386945.1 Halobacillus trueperi
GTGGGAGAAGGAGATAGGCGAGATCCCGCAGGACGCAGTCCGAGGAAGCTCGGCACTCCCCCACAGGAAAGCGAGTAGCTTCCCAACCACCCCTGACTCAAAATACGGCAAACGAACCCGGTTATCTTGAAACTGAGTCTACAACTAAAGGGAGTGTTAGTTGAAGAGGAGAGGGTTTGATGTGAAAAAAACCGCTGCTTAGGCAACGGTTTTTTCTGTAGCTGGTGTATATTTTAGTTTCTTTTCTTTTACTTCAGCGCTCATCGTTTCTGATAATTTTTCAAAAGGGTATATAAATAGTGCATAACCTGCGAATAGGACAGAGAAAACAGCCAATACAGTCAGTTCAATCGCTTTAGAGATCATTTTCATAATTTCGATCATCACTCCTGTTTATTTAATAATGCACGATTCTAATACTATATCAGTAAGCGCTTACAACCCAACCCCATAAACCATTCATATTTCGAAATTTATCGTTGATAATCATATTGATGCATCATTAGCTCATGCATTGTCTTATATAAACGAGTTAGATCTGTTTTTCCTCATATAACAAGGAAAACGAGAAAAATTTTTATTTTTAGCAGCTTCATGGTACCATTTTATCGATAAGAAGGAGGAATCCAATACATGCGTTTAAGAAATAAACCGTGGGCCGATGACTTTTTAAGGGAAAATAATGAAGTTGTCGTCCAACAACCGTTTGATATGAAAGGAAAGTGGAAGGAGCTTTTCGATAACCAAGAGCAGCCCTTGCATTTAGAAATAGGTTCAGGCAAAGGTCAGTTTATTGCTGGTATGGGAAAACAACATCAGGATATTAACTTTGTCGGATTGGAATTCGTGAAGAGTGTGATTGTCGGAGCGGTCAAGAAAGTCCTGGCAGCTGAAACAACTAATGTCCGTATGGTCAACGAAAATGCCAAAGACCTAAGGGATTTGTTTGAAGATAACGAAGTGGATCATATTTACTTGAACTTTTCAGACCCATGGCCGAAGAATAAACATGAAAAACGCCGGTTGACTTTCCATACGTTCCTAGAACAGTATAAAGCCGTGTTGAAGGAAGAAGGACAAGTTACATTGAAGACAGATAATAAAGGGCTCTTTGAGTATTCTCTCGTCAGCTTTTCAAATTTCGGTATGATACTGGAAGATGTCTCCGTTGACTTGCATGCAGATGAAGACCCTTTAAATGTGGAGACAGAATATGAGGAAAAGTTTTCTGCAAAGGGACAACCCATCTATCGTTGTACGGCAAGTTTCCCTAAATGATACCGTTTTCATTAGCTCTAGTTATTATGATAAACTAGAGCTATCTTTGTTATTGGGAGGAGATTGCCGGTGGAAAACCTGAAAGTGGGACGAGCTTCATTGACGTGGTTGAATGGTGGGGTGACTCACATGGATGGAGGAGCGATGTTCGGAGTAGTTCCGAAACCTTTATGGAGCAAAAAATATCCCGTGAATGAAAACAATCAAATTGAATTGCGAACAGACCCGATTTTGTTAGAGGTTGATGGGAAAAAGATGCTGATCGACTCAGGTATAGGCAATGAAAAGATGTCAGATAAGCAGAAGAGGAATTTTGGAGTTTGGGAAGAGTCATCCGTCCTCCGTAGTTTAGATAGCTTAAATATCAAGCCGGAAGAGATCGACGCATTGCTTATGACTCATATGCATTTTGATCATGCTTGCGGAATGACGAGGTGGGAAGAGGATCAGCTCGTTCCTGCTTTTCCTAACGCTACCATTTATACGAGCGAAGTGGAATGGAAGGAAATGCGCCATCCGAACATGAGGTCAAAGAATACGTATTGGCAAGCAAATTGGGAAGCGGTCGAAGGAAAGGTACATACGTTTAAAGATTCGTTTGATGTGCTGCCTGGTTTGAAGATGGTTCATACAAGTGGCCATAGTAATGGACACTCGATCATCACTTTTGAAGATGGTGATGATGTATTCATTCACATGGCAGACCTTATGCCTACTCATGCTCATCAAAATCCACTCTGGGCCCTTGCGTATGATGATTATCCTGTAACTTCTGTGCATGAGAAGAAAAAGTGGATGGAGTATGGCTATCAACGTCGTGCTTGGTATGTTTTTTACCATGATGCCATATACAGAGCATTGAAATTTGATGAGCAAGGACAGATCCTGGACAAGCTAAAGGAAAGAGAACATCACTATCAATAAAAAAATACCCTCGAGTACGAGGGTATTTTTGTGTTTAAGCTGTAGTTTCAGCAACGTCAACAATCGTTCCTGTTTCCGTATCGATGTAAAATTCAAATTGAGATGTTTCGCCGTCCTGGTTTTTTGAAATCCCTCCACGGTACACATCGTAATTAATTCCGTTTTTGTTCAATTCTTCTGGCTTCATGTAAATCCATGAGCCACTGATCGGTCCTTGCTTTTTAAAAGCTTCTTTAGCAATTTTTAATGCTTTTTCAGGAGTCACTCCTTGGCCATTACTTAATTGCTCTTTTACTACGTAGCCTGCCAATGCTCCTACACCAGCTGCTATTGCGACTTTTTTCCAGTTCATCAACCAATCACCTCACAACTTATTTCTAATCTCCAGTATACTAAATATACCCTATAAAAGGAAATCAAAACTTATAAACATGACTCATTTGTAGAAACGTTTTCAAAATTCCGTTAAACTATGGAAAGAAGGAAAAAAAGGAGATGTACATATGAATCAAGAAACACAAAGTCTTTTTAAAACATTGACCGAACTCCCAGGCGCTCCTGGGAATGAACACCTTGTCCGTCAGTTCATGAGGCAGGAACTTGAAAAGTACTCTGATGAGATTGTACAAGACCGTTTGGGTGGCGTTTTTGGGTTGAAGAATGGAAAAGGACCTACCGTTATGGTAGCAGGCCATATGGATGAAGTAGGATTCATGGTTACTCAAATTACCGATAACGGCATGCTTCGCTTCCAAACCCTTGGAGGGTGGTGGAATCAGGTCATGCTTGCACAACGTGTTCAGGTTATGACAGAGAAAGGCCCTGTAGTAGGAGTAATTGGCTCCATCCCTCCACATAACTTGACACCAGAACAACGGAAAAAGCCGATGGAAATTAAAAATATGCTCATTGACATCGGTGCAGATGACAAAGACGATGCTAAGGAAATTGGTATAAAGCCAGGGCAGCCGATTGTCCCGATTTGCCCGTTCACTCCAATGGCTAATGAAAAGAAAGTCCTGGCAAAAGCATGGGACAACCGTTATGGCTGCGGCCTTTCCATCGAGCTTTTAAAAGAGTTGCAAGGAGAAAAGCTTCCAAACAAGCTTTACTCAGGTGCTACGGTTCAAGAAGAAGTTGGACTGCGGGGGGCACAGGTAGCCGCTAATATGATCCAACCAGACATTTTTTATGCGTTAGATGCGTCTCCTGCTAATGATATGAGCGGGGATAAGAAGGAGTTTGGCCAGTTAGGTAAAGGGGCACTCCTAAGAATTCTAGATCGTTCGATGGTTACACACAGAGGGATTCGTGAATTTATTCTAGATACTGCAGAAACCCATGATATTCCTTATCAGTATTTTGTTTCTCAAGGAGGAACGGATGCCGGAAGAGTTCATATGGCAAACGACGGGGTTCCATCCGCGGTTGTTGGTGTTTGTTCCCGCTATATCCATACATCCTCTTCTATTATTCATGTGGATGACTATGCTGCAGCGAAAGAACTCCTGATTCAACTGGTAAAAACAACAGATCAAAACACCGTGGAACAAATCAGAAGAAATGTGTAAGAAATGGAAGTCACGTCAGCTGATTTCAGCCGACGTGACTTTATGCTAAAATTGGTGAACAGGTCCCATTGATCTTGTATGAAGTCCTCAATCAAGAGAGATAATGGCAATAAACGGCTAGAGAAGGAGAAAGGTGCTCGCTATGCTGAAAATTTATGTGGGATCCCAAAACCCTACGAAAATTGAATCCGTAAAAAGTGTATTTCCGGAGATGGAAGTCATTGGAATGGAAGTAGAATCGAAAGTTGCAGCTCAACCTTTTTCTGATGAAGAGACATTAGAAGGGGCGATCAACCGTGCGAGAGAATGTGCATCTCAAAACAAAGCCCATATAGGAATTGGACTTGAAGGTGGAGTCATGGAGATTGAAGATGACCTTTACTTATGTAATTGGGGGGCACTAGTAGACGGTAAAGAAAACGTCTACACCGCGAGTGGTGCTCGTATCCTCCTCCCTGATGAAATTAAAGCAGGGTTGGAAAAGGGGAAAGAGCTTGGAGAAGTCATGGATGAATTTACGGACAAACACGATGTAAGAAAAAACGAAGGGGCCATCGGTATTTTTACGAATGGTGTCATTCACAGGGAAGAAATGTTCACCCATGTAGTGAAATTATTAAAAGGACAGTGGTCCTACGATCAATAAGAAAAGGATGCATCTTAATTAAGATGCATCCTTTTCTTATGTCTTATAGTTATTGTACATAAGCTCGCTTTTCGTGCGGACGTTTCCCAGACCCTGTTCCCTTACCTTATTCGTGCAGGATCTATGGTTAAAACGACTAATACGGCGTTGTTGATCAGGACTTCATTACCGAACTCCGGCAGGTTACTGTTAGAGGGATTTCGATAACCTCATATGGCAAAGGGGCGGAGGGAACCGGATATCTAAGAGGAAGTGCGTGGTAGATGAGACCCCGCAGAGCGTTAGCTCGAGGAGGCTCATCCCTCGCCCACGGAAAGCGAACCTTTTCCCGGAGCCCCTAGAACCTCACTAACATCTCGAAATCAAGTCTTACACAATCCTGCCATATACTTTAATAACTTTTTGAGGTTTATTCGTATAAGTAGGTAAGGACCTCAAGGGCCTGGTCCAGAGTCTCCACGGTTACATCGGCCTGGTTAGATAATTCTTTGAGTGGATGGACAAGTGATTCAGGTCTTACTAAAATTAACGGCTTTCCTGCCTGAATGGCAGCACCTGCATCCATGGCCGTATTCCACTGTTTGTATGACTCACCGAAATAAGCAATGACGGCGTCAGATTTTTGGAGTAACACACGTGTTCTGAAATTATTTATGCTCGATGCAGCATCATCACGATAGGTTTTATTTGGCTGCTCCCCTAGAATCTTCTCCCCAATATCGTCAGAAAGTGCATGATTCTCTTGAGGGCCTACAAAGTGGATGGATAACTTTTCTCTTTCTGCTTTTTTTCGTATTTCATTTCGCCAATCATCATGAATCTGCCCTGCTAGATAAATGGTTAATTCCATTGGTACATCCTCCTTAAATTTCCCTTTTCTTTAGTATGAAAGATGTGAAAAAGGAAGTCCAGCAAAGGAACTTCTGCTGGACTTCCTAATGGTTATGAAGAAAGTCTTTCTTCTTTATGGATAGGTTCTACTTTTTTATGTGCTTCTGAATTTGGATCTTCTTTAATTTCTTTTGTTTCCAATTGGTCTCCCGCTTCCTTAAACGCGCCATCAGAATTTCCTTCTATTGATGGGTTTTCATTGATGTTGAACTGGCTGATTTCAGCAGACAGTTCCTGAGAAAGTCCTTGAAGGTCAGTAGCTGAATGGTGAACTTTTTCTATTGATGTTAATTGATTTTCACTAGAGGCCGCGACTTCTTCTGCTGTAGCTACTGCTTCTTCAGAAATCACACTAATACTTTGCAGCCTTTCTTTTACTTCCTCATTTACACGATCCACACCTTCAACGGCTTCATTTACTTCCTGAATTTGTTCATTCATAGATTGTACATAGGAGGCGATCCGGTCGAAAGCATCTTTGGTTTGCGTGACAGCTTTATCTTGTGAAGATTGGAAGTGTTTAAATTTCTCTGCTTCATCAGAAAGAGTCGTCATTTGGCTGGACATGGTTGCGACCATTTCTTGAATGCTTCCTGCTTCCTGTTTCGACCGCTCCGCTAATTTTCTAACCTCATCGGCAACGACGGCAAAACCTTTTCCTGCTTCACCAGCCCTGGCGGATTCAATAGCGGCATTTAAGGCTAAAAGATTTGTACTGTCTGCAATCCCTTCAATTGTTGTGACCACTTTATTGACTTCTTCAGATTTTCTTGAAGCGTTCTGAACTTCCTCTGTCATGTGTGAAGCAAGTTCGATAAAATCTCTTGAAGTCTTTTCTAACTCAGCGACCGTTTGTAAACCGGCATGTCCTTCGGTTTCTGCTTCCATCAGTTTCGTTTCGATCGTTCCTGATGCTTTTTTTGTATCGATGATAGCTTCTGTGACTTGCTGGATGAATTGATGGGTTTCATCGATTTTTTGAGCTTGATCCTGAGATCCAGCTGCTACCTGACTAATGGCTTCGTTCACTTCTTCTGCTTGATTTGCTGTTTGATCAGAAATCGAAGCCAGACTTTCAGAAGATGTATTAAGGACACCCGTTGCTTGAAGCACTTTACGTACGGACTGTTCCATTCTGGCGGCCATGTGGTTAAACTGTAAACCTAGCTCAGCCATCTCATCTTTGGAAGTCAAATCTACACGATGAGATAGATCGCCATCACCAATAATCGTGGCGCTTTCTTTAAGACTGTCTATGGATTTTTTAATGGAACGAATTAAGAAGACCCCCGTGGTCAAGATAACTAATAAAATGATTCCACCAATAATAGCGAGTAATGTTGTTAACCACTGCTGTCGCTGTTGCTGTTCTTCAAGCATGGAAGCATGTAATTCATTGGCTGTGGTCATGACGAGATCAGCTTGGCTGGAAACATCTGCTGCAATCCCTTCAAAGGACGTGCGGATGGCGTAGGCCTGATTGAATGTATTATCCATGGAGTTGATCGTCTGTTCATATTTTAAAAGGTTCCGGTTTAAGGTGGCAGACTGCTCGGCATCCAAATCCATTTCTTTAATCGTGTCTTTGAAATTTTGAGAGCTGGTTTTAAATGCGGATAATTGCTCGGAGTTTGGCTCGTTGATGTAATTGCGTTCGCTTACCTTCATGGCAAGTAAAGAATTTTTCAATGGGTCACTATTCACGGACTCAATGACACCGTTGAAACTTTCATAGGACGTTTGAATGTGTTGATGCAGCCCTTCATCTTCAGTAAACCCCACTAATTTATACATATTGACCAAAGGACCTAATTCTTTTTCATATTCTATAGCTTTCTTAGTGATTTCAGTGAACTGACTTTCGATCTTAGGATAATTTTTATAAGCGTTGGCAAAATTAGTAGCTGTTTCTTTCACTGATTGGATGGCGGCTGCTGTTGCCTCCCCTTGCTCAGCGCTCGGGTTACGAAAGAACTTTTGTTGCTCAATCAAGGTTTTAGACATTAAGTAATTAATTTTTTGACTATCAGCGAGTGACTGCTGCACTTCTTGCGTTCGTTGTGCCATTTCTTTTTGTTCTTGAAAGAAATATGTAGAAAAACTAAAGATGGCAAAGATTCCAACAACCGCCACGATTAACAGAAAACGCATTCGGTTTCTAATCGACTTCATTCGACCCCTCCTTTTAAATATTCACAAATTTCTCTATATACTGATTAATTATAGATCTTTTTATCTAGTAAAACAATAGGGGAACACGCAATGACGGGAGTCTTTTGACTTATATCGACTTCACGGA
>NZ_QUAE01000044.1:0-4876 GCF_003386945.1 Halobacillus trueperi
ATGAATTGTTTATCTTAAATAAATACTTTAATAATAAATTAAAGAAAGGTATGTACTTGGAAAAAAACAATTCGTTTTATGATAAAGTCAAGAGAACAATTAAGAGCATTATTAAAGATATCGTATTTTTTCCAGAAGTGGACAAAGAGTGGATTAAAAAATATAATAAAGAATTAAATTTTAAAGATTATGATTATATTATTTCTTCCTCAGACTCTAAAACTGCACATTTTGTTGCTATGAAAATTAAAAAGCAATTTAATACTGGGAATTGGGTTCAAATATGGGGGGATCCTTGGGAAGAGGATATTGGGATAAAAGGGTTAAGCAAGATAAGAGCTAAATATGCTGAAAAAAAATTATTAAAATTAGCAGATAAAATTCTCTATGTATCATTACCAACGCTACAACGTATGAGAAAAAAGAATACTAATTATTCTTCAAAAATGGACTATGTACCTAGGGGTTACTTACAAAAGGTTAATAGTTGTAAAAAAATTTCATCTGATTATGTGATTTCATATACAGGCGTTATAAGTTATGGTAGAAATATAACTAATTTATTGAAAGCTATTCAAAGGTATAATAAAAAATCTAAAAGAAAATTTAGGTTAGAAATATATGGCGTCTGTGATGAAGCAACCAAGAAACAACTTGAGGAATTTAAAGATTTTGTTAAATTGAATCAACCCGTAAGTTTTGAAGATATAATAGATATCTATAAGGAGTCTGATGTATTATTGTTTCTTTCAAACAGAAAAGGTGCTCATCAAATTCCGGGGAAATTGTATGACTATTTTGGTACCAACAGAAGTATTCTAGCTATTGTTGATGATATGAGTGACAGAGTTTCAAGATTTATTCATGACACTGATAGGACAGTGATGGTAAGAAATAACGAAAATGAAATTTTTTCCAAATTAAATTTATTAGAAGCTGAAATTTTAAATGGAAATAGGCATGCACTTCAACAATATAGCGATGTATGTATTGCGAAGATGCTTTTAAATAGTATATAGGAGATTTATTATGCTCTCAAATACCAATAAAAACTTACTATTATTATATATAGTTATTACTTGGACACTGCTAAGTATATTGTCTGCAGTTTTTGTAAACATTAATATATTCATATTCGGATTATTGTTGAATTTAATTGCGAGTATCACGCTAAATAAAAGTTTGGAAAAATTATTATTATTTCAAAAAGTCTTCTTTGTGAATTTATTAATAGTAACTTTTGTGTACTGTGTTTCCATATATCAATTTGATTCACCTTACTATAAGGGTGGATCAGATGATTTATCATATGAACTAGACGCACATGAAGTAGTGGATCAAACAGGGTTCTTTAATTACGAAGATATCAGGGGGAATGTAGTACCAAAATATCATAATTCCGTTGGATATATTTATGCTGTTAGCTTGATTGTACGTTCTTCTCAATTAATAGGTGAATTTCATACATTATTACCTAGAATTTTAAATGGATTTTTTATGGGTTTAATAAGTGTATTAGCCTATAACATTTCAAACAAGTACTTAAAATTAAGTAATAAGCACTCTATGATATTAGCTTATATTATAGGTTATTTTCCTATATTATGTTATACAGCTGCCTATACATTTAGGGATATAATGTTAGTTTATATTATTATGTCCACATTTTATCTGTGGTCGCAACACAAAAGCTACAATTTTATAAGCAAACTTTCCATTATAATTATTACAGCAATTTTTATATTCATATCTCTAGAGTTAAGAGCTGTTGTGGCTTATTACTTAATAATAATTCCATTTCTGTTCATATTCAAGTTTAATAAGTTAAATATCAGATCTCTTTCTCAAATTTTAATTGTATTATTGATTTTATATACACTTTTCTATGAAAAGTTCATCGTCTTTTTTAACAATACATATAATAGGTATAGTGAGTATTTAGTTACGGGAGCCGACGGATTAAGTAACTTAATATTTAATATGAGTTTACTTCCCTTTGGTATTTTTTTTAGAGCAGCATATGCCTTTATTACACCGTTTCCTAATTTAGAATACATTGAGAGCTTTTGGCTAAGCATCGGGACAATATTTCAAATATTATTCTTACCGTATTTAATTATAGCTTATCTGAATAAAAGACATTTTGAGTTGAAGGTAATTTTTGTTTTAATATTTATAAGTATTATAACTACTACCTTTACATTTAGACATATAGTTATGTATTTACCATTTGGATTGCTTCTAATTGGAAAAGTGTACTTTGAAAGTAAAAAGAACACAAAGAAGTTAATCCTTGTAATAAGCTACACTGTATTCACTTTCACTTTCACTTTATATTCAATTATGAAATATTTATGATTTTATCTTAATAAATGACAAGGAGAAAATATGCATATATTAATCATTCCTTCATGGTATTCTTCAGATGAAAACCCTGTTTTAGGCTCTTTTTTTAAGGAGCAGGCTATAGCTTTGAAAAATTCTGGTTTTAGAGTAACTGTTGCATACACAGAAATAAAAAGTATCTATAGTAAAGATATCTTTAATCCATCAAGATTTGGATTTCAGAAAGGTTATGAAACAAATTTATTAACCTATAGATTTAAAGCACTTAACTTTCTTCCGAAAATTAAAAATGGAGCCAATATTATAACTTATAAGAAGTTAGATATTCTTATAAAAAAAGTGATTGAAGAAAATGGAAGGCCAGATATTATACATCTGCATTCTTTTGTGGGTGCTGGATATGCTGTTGAAAAAATAAGTGAAAAATACAGAATACCTTATGTTATTACCGAACATCATACAGGGTTTTCTAGAGGGATTTTCTCAGATCATGAGTTGAAAACATTAAAAAAAGTATTGGAAGGCTCAGAGGAAGTCATTGCAGTTGGTAGAGGATTATACAAAGATATGAAGAAATATACTAATAAAGAAATAAATATAGTCCCTAACATGGTTGATATTGATAAGTTTAAAAAAATGAATATATATAAAAAAGATAATAACTGTTTTTACTTTTTATCAGTAGGATTTCTTACTTATAAAAAGGGTTTTGATTTACTAATAAAAGCATTTAAAGAACTTAATTTAACAGATACAAAACTTTTAATTGGTGGTGATGGTGAGGAAAAAGAGAACCTGCAAACACTCGCAAAAGACCTTGGTTTAGAGGAGCGAGTAGAGTTTTTAGGTGCAATTACCAGGGATGAGGTGAATAAGTATATGAATTTATGTGATGCTTTTGTTTTGCCTAGTAGACACGAAACATTCGGGGTTGTATTTATTGAAGCACTAGCAGTGGGTAAGCCAATAATTGCTAGTTCATGTGAAGGCCCTTTAGATATCGTAAATGAAGATAATGGATTAATTGTACCGATTGAAAATACAGAAGAATTAACAAAGGCTATGAAGTATTTATATACTAACAGAAAAGATTATGATGAAGATAGAATTAGAACAGATTGTATAGCAAAGTATAGTAACGAGGCCGTAATAGAAAAATTGGACACAATTTATCAAAGAGTTCTAGAAGATAATAGGTTCAATAATAATGGCGCTTGAAAGGAAAAATGTAAGTGAATGCATTAGTAAAGAAATTTTTATCTTTCTCATATGGTAAATGGATAGGGTTAATTATCAGTTTCTTATTAACTCCTATAATCACCCGGATACTTGACCCAACCCAACTAGGAATAGCATCTATGTTTACCTTAGCTTTAGAACTTCTCCTAGTGATTTCCCTCTTAGGTACAGATCAAGCGTATGTTAGGTTTTATTACGAAGAAATTGAACAGAACAGGCATGTACTATTAAAAAAAAGTTTAAAAATATCTTTTTTTACATATTCAATTGTCACTATTCTCATTATTATGTTCAGAGAAACTGTTTCTGTATTTATGTTGGGTGAGTACTCACCCGAGATAATATTCCTTCTTGTAGTATGTTTGTCATTCAATATATTGTATAAATTTGGAAGTTTATCAATTCGAATGCAGCAAAAAGGAACGTTTTATTCAATATTAGAAATATTTAATAAACTTATAAACTTTTCAATGGTAATCTTGCTTTTTTATATTATTGGGGCCAAGTACGAAATAATGATCTATTCAACGTGTATCACTTTTGCTACTCTCAGCTTGCTGTCTATTTTTCTAGATAGAAAAAGTTGGATAAAAATGAGAGTTACTAATATTATTAATATGCATTCGAAAAAAGAAATGATGAAGTATGGTTTTCCAATAATGTTGACTACTCTAATAGGAATGCTATTTCAAGTTGTTGATAGAATAGCTCTTAAAGAATTGGGTGATTTCAGTCAATTAGGGCTGTACGTTGCTGCTTTTAAGATAATAGCTTTATTAAACATAATTCAGACGTCATTTTCTGTATTTTGGGTGCCGGTTGCATTAGAAAGCTATGAGAAAAAAACAGATAATAAATCTTTTTTGAAGAAAGCTTATTCTGTCGTATCTTTTATTATGTTTATTTTAGCACTAATAATTATAGCATCTAAAGATTTAATTGGGTTACTGCTAGGTAGCAGCTTTAGCGGGGCGGCTATGCTAATGCCTTTTTTAGTATTTATACCTATTATGCGTACGATTTCTGAAGTGACAGTTATGGGAATAACTTTTAAGAAGAGGGTGAAGTTAAATTTAATAATAGATGCAGCTACACTCCTCTTAAATGTAATTGGAAATATATTGTTAATTCCAATTATCGGAGCTAAGGGTGCTGCTGTTTCAACAGGAATCTCATATATACTGTTTTTTACACTAAGGACTATTATATCTGAAAGGTTATACAAGGTAGTGTATAATCTTAAACTAACTTACTTGATAATTATTATCTTGCTATTATACGCATTTTATAG
>NZ_QUAE01000045.1:0-4224 GCF_003386945.1 Halobacillus trueperi
GGCAGAACGAAGGCTGAAGCCATAGCTAAGGTATGCCGACGGATATGCCTCACGGCTGAAAAACTAGATAGGGTGAGAATCGTTCTTTGAGATAGGAACTGACGAACTTCCGAAGGGTGCGAGACGTTGTTCTCAAAAGTAAAGCTAATAACTTTATGGGGAGAGAACGGCTCTAAGTAACTCAAATAAAAGTTACAAAGAGAACAACTTTTTCGATGAGAGAATGAAAAAGATAGGGTAACGCCTTGAAGCTTCTCCAGTAAGATACCCTAACCTCTAGTCGATTGCAGTCGGCTAGGGCAACCATAGCTGGGTAACGAAGGTTGAAACTGCCGAAGTGCCGTAAAGGTAACCGAAAGCCAAGGGAGTAATAAACCCGATGGAACTGTAGTGAAGACTCTCTGTCGTTTTTAATATGGTGAGAATGTCGTACCAATGGCTGACAAATCTCCGAATGTAAACCTCGATAGAAGTACGGTTCAGAAATGAATCGGGCGTGAAAATATTGCTTGTCTAAAGAATTGAAATTTTCCTTCGGAGAGTAAATTCTAACGTAGTTATAGGCTGCGGAGCTAGACACGGGGAAAAGGAGACACCTAAGTAAATACAATGATAGTCGGAAAGGAACGTCGGAAGCAGTCAACGTTGCTCGTAAGAGCGAGGGGCACTTCAAGTTAAACAGGAAACGTGAAAACGAATGAACTGTTTTTAATGACTGATGAAAGTAGTGGCACAACCGATGACAGCTCTTGTAATGAGAGAAGAAGGAACAGCCACAAGTCGAAATTTATGGAAGGAATATCTATCATTCAATCCTCGCATGGATTCTGGTGAGACTCAAAAGGTCACCTAAATTCTCATGAAGGAAGGTGATAGACCATGAATGAAAAATCTGAGGACAAGGTACCCAAGGACAATAAAAACAGGCATTCTGAATACTACGGTATGCAGACGGTTTTCGATGAATTGTACAAAGAGTCGAACGATGGGAAAAAGTTTAAACGTCTCATGAAAATTATCACCTCAAAGGATAATATCCTTCTTGCTTACAGAAACACTAAGCGAAACAAAGGAAGTTACACACCTTCGGTGGATAAAATAACCATTGAGACGATTGAACGGATGTCCCAAGACCAACTTCTAAGGAAAATACAGAATCGTTTCAACAACTACCAACCAAGAAAAGTTCGCAGGAGGGATATTCCAAAACCAGATGGGAATACGAGACCCCTTGGAATACCATCGCTTTGGGATAGGCTCATTCAACAATGCATATTGCAAGTCTTGGAACCAATCTGTGAAGCCAAATTTAACACTAGAAGCTATGGCTTTAGACCAAATAGAAGTACACAACATGCTATCGCAGATGCAAACTTCAAGATAAACAAAACAAACCTAACGTATGTGGTTGATATGGACATTAAAGGCTTTTTCGATGAGGTAAATCATGTGAAACTGATGCGTCAATTATGGACGATCGGGATACAAGATAAACAGCTACTTGTTATACTGCGTAAGATATTAAAGGCACCGATACAATTGGAAGATGGGGAAGTCTCCCATCCAACAAAAGGAACCCCGCAAGGGGGTATACTCAGTCCTTTACTAGCTAACGTTAACCTAAATGAGTTTGACTGGTGGATAAGTGACCAATGGGAAACAGTGAAAACACGATATAGCTTCAAATATAAAAACCAAGAAGGTAGAACAGGTAGAGACAATAGAGCCTTGAAGAAAACCAAGTTGAAGCCAATGTACATTGTACGTTATGCAGATGATTTCAAAATCTTCACAAACACAAGAAACAACGCAGAGAAAATATTTAAGGCTGTGCAAATGTGGTTAGAAGAGCGCCTAAAGTTACCAATCTCAATAGGGAAATCAAAGGTAACCAACTTAAAGAAACGAAAAAGTGAATTCTTAGGATTCACCCTTAAAGCAACTAAAAAAGGCAAAACGAAAACAGGTGCAACAAAGTACGTGGCGGAAACGCACATGTCCCAAAAAGCAATAAACACAGAGAAAGCGAAACTGACTGAACAAATTAAAAAGATACAAAAAACTCCAGACAGCTCAAATTGCATTAAGGAAATCTCAAAGTACAATAGCATGATAATTGGAATACATAATTATTATGAGATTGCTACACATGTGAACCTGGACCTGAAAAGAGTAGGTCTCGAATTGCTGAAGCAAATGTACAACCGATTTCCAAAAAGCAAGCCGAACGACAAGAATACAAATGGGTTTACTAGAAATGGGATTTACAAGGGCAAAGATAAAGGGCTAAAGAAATATACTAAACGAGAGAACAATTACATTCGATATCTCATGAAAAGTCCAATACTTCATCTAGCCGATGTTAAAAATAAAAATCCAATGATGAAACGTAACTCCATTAACAAGTACACTGAAGAAGGACGAAAGTTAATTCATAAGAATCTAACAAACGTATCCGAAACAGAACTTAAGTGGTTACGAGAACACCCTGTATTAATTGGTAGAGCGACGGTAGAATACAACGACAATCGCTTATCTCTTTATGTAGCTCAGAGCGGGAAATGTGCGGTTACTGGCGAGCAATTAGAACTATTAGACATGCATTGTCATCATAAAATACCGTGGCATAAAACACGCGATGACAGCTATCAAAATCTAACATTAATAAAATCAGAAGTTCATAAGCTAGTACATGCCACAAAAACAACAATAATAAGGACGCTTTTGAAAAGTCTAAATCTAAATAAAAAAGCCATTGAAAAGCTGGATAAATTAAGAGTGTTGGTGGGGAACAATCGTATTTTTGAAAATGATTTAGATATTTCCAACAATGAAGTTAGATATACACAACTAACGTTGTTCTAAATACAAAAAAATAGAAACTCAAACAGTCCAGAGGATAATCATGATTGAATGATAAAGAAAACATAATTTTCGAGGGAACGCCGTGTGAGGTGAAAATCTCACGCACGGTGTGGGACGAGGGAAAGCTGAAAAGAGAATTGAACTCGCAAGAGTTTTACACTTAGTAGGCTACCTATCGTTATTAAGGGTCTATAGTTTCGAACGTAAGGAAACTTACGTGTCATCTTACGATGACGTGAGTGGTGTGGAGTAAAACTGCCCCCTCTGAAAGACGCTATACCGAACGATGGCGGTATCGAGCTCACAGGCTTACAGGAAGCATCTACGTCTAGTATGGATAGCTACGTTGTATGGTACTTGGAAAGCAAGGGACGTTGAATCAAAGGCTGTCACCTGAAACGGTTGCTATAAAGCTATGCTGAAAAGCATTTATCCTTGTGAGGGTAGGGGAATGACTGATGAAACTTCTGTAATGGAAGTGAAGGAATAGCCCCAAGTCTAGAGTATGAAACGATTATTTTCCTAACGTGAATGGCACCGATCGGGTAGGAACGTGGGAACATCGCTCCAAAGGAGGGATGCCACAGTGTCAACGCTGCGAAACTGGGATTATTATAATATGACGGAGACCTTTACGGATCTTCATGAAAAAGCGAGTCAGGGAAATGCGTTCTCTCATTTATATGAAACCATCATATCGAGAGAAAACATCCTGCTCGCTTTTCGCATGATTAAAACCAATAAGGGATCAAAAACACCAGGAACCGATGGGAAGACCATCGATGACATGAAAGAGCTATCCGAGAAAGATCTGGTAAACGAAGTCCGAACCAAACTTAGAAACTATCACCCGAAGAAGATTCGAAGAGAATGGATTCAAAAAGAGAACGGAAAATGGAGACCTCTAGGGATTCCATGCATCTTGGATCGAGTGATCCAACAATGCTTCAAACAAGTTCTCGAACCGATTGTAGAATCTCAATTCTTCAAACATAGCTACGGTTTCAGACCCCTGCGGTCTGCTCATCATGCTATGGCAAGGATACAGTTCTTGATTAACCATAGTCAACTTCATTACGTCGTTGATGTAGATATTAAAAGTTTCTTTGATAACGTAAATCATCGCCTATTAAAGAAGCAACTCTGGAATATCGGCATCCAAGACCGAAAGGTATGGGCATGTATTTCTAAAATGATTACATCGGAAATAGATGGTGAAGGTGTGCCCGATAAGGGTTCACCGCAAGGTGGGATTTTATCTCCCCTTCTTTCTAATGTCGTCTTAAATGATCTAGACCAATGGGTTGCAGACCAGTGGGAAGTATTTCCCCTGACGAAATCTTACAGTTCAGATGATGC
>NZ_QUAE01000046.1:0-2991 GCF_003386945.1 Halobacillus trueperi
ATCAGATAGATAAGTCATCGATCCATTAGTATCCGTCAGCTCCACGTGTCACCACGCTTCCACCTCGGACCTATCAACCTCATCGTCTCTGAGGGATCTTATTTGCTTAAAGCAAAGGGAAATCTCATCTCAAGGGGGGCTTCATGCTTAGATGCTTTCAGCACTTATCCCGACCACACGTAGCTACCCAGCGATGCTCCTGGCGGAACAACTGGTACACCAGCGGTGTGTCCATCCCGGTCCTCTCGTACTAAGGACAGCTCCTTTCAAATTTCCAACGCCCACGACGGATAGGGACCGAACTGTCTCACGACGTTCTGAACCCAGCTCGCGTACCGCTTTAATGGGCGAACAGCCCAACCCTTGGGACCGACTACAGCCCCAGGATGCGATGAGCCGACATCGAGGTGCCAAACCTCCCCGTCGATGTGGACTCTTGGGGGAGATAAGCCTGTTATCCCCGGGGTAGCTTTTATCCGTTGAGCGACGGCCCTTCCATGCGGAACCGCCGGATCACTAAGCCCGACTTTCGTCCCTGCTCGACTTGTAGGTCTCGCAGTCAAGCTCCCTTGTGCCTTTACACTCTGCGAATGATTTCCAACCATTCTGAGGGAACCTTTGGGCGCCTCCGTTACCTTTTGGGAGGCGACCGCCCCAGTCAAACTGCCCACCTGACACTGTCTCCGGACCGGATCACGGTCCTGGGTTAGAATGTCCGTACAGCCAGGGTAGTATCCCACCAGCGCCTCCACCGAAGCTAGCGCTCCGGCTTCCAAGGCTCCTACCTATCCTGTACAAGCTGTACCAACATTCAATATCAGGCTACAGTAAAGCTCCACGGGGTCTTTCCGTCCTGTCGCGGGTAATGTGCATCTTCACACATAGTATAATTTCACCGGGTCTCTCGTTGAGACAGTGCCCAAGTCGTTGCACCTTTCGTGCGGGTCGGAACTTACCCGACAAGGAATTTCGCTACCTTAGGACCGTTATAGTTACGGCCGCCGTTTACTGGGGCTTCGGTTCAACGCTTCGCATAAGCTAACGCATCCCCTTAACCTTCCAGCACCGGGCAGGTGTCAGCCCCTATACTTCGCCTTACGGCTTCGCAGAGACCTGTGTTTTTGGTAAACAGTCGCTTGGGCCTTTTCACTGCGGCTCCTCGGCAGAGGAGCACCCCTTCTCCCGAAGTTACGGGGTCATTTTGCCGAGTTCCTTAACGAGAGTTCTCCCGCTCACCTTAGGATCCTCTCCTCGCCTACCTGTGTCGGTTTGCGGTACGGGCACCTCTTTCCTCACTAGAGGATTTTCTTGGCAGTGTGAACTCAGGAGCTTCGGTACTATATTTCCCTCCCCATCACAGCTTGACGTTGCCGGACGGATTTGCCTATCCGACCGTCTCACTGCTTGGACGCGCACATCCAGTGGCGCGCTCTCCTTATCCTCCTGCGTCCCCCCGTCGTTCAAACGGAAAGGAGGTGGTACAGGAATATCAACCTGTTGTCCATCGCCTACGCCTTTCGGCCTCGGCTTAGGTCCCGACTAACCCTGAGAGGACGAGCCTTCCTCAGGAAACCTTAGGCATTCGGTGAAAGAGATTCTCACTCTTTTTTCGCTACTCATACCGGCATTCTCACTTCTAAGCGCTCCACCAGTCCTTACGGTCTGACTTCACGGCCCTTAGAACGCTCTCCTACCACTGATCATAAGATCAATCCGCAGCTTCGGTGGTGTGTTTAGCCCCGGTACATTTTCGGCGCAGAGTCACTCGACCAGTGAGCTATTACGCACTCTTTGAATGATGGCTGCTTCTAAGCCAACATCCTGGTTGTCTAAGCAACTCCACATCCTTTTCCACTTAACACACACTTTGGGACCTTAGCTGGCGGTCTGGGCTGTTTCCCTCTCGACCATGAACCTTATCACCCACGGTCTGACTCCCAGAACAAAGTCTATGGCATTCGGAGTTTGACTGAATTCGGTAACCCGATAGGGGCCCCTCGTCCAATCAGTGCTCTACCTCCATGACTTTCTATTCTGAGGCTAGCCCTAAAGCTATTTCGGAGAGAACCAGCTATCTCCGTGTTCGATTGGCATTTCACCCCTACCCACACCTCATCCCCGTAATTTTCAACTTACGTGGGTTCGGGCCTCCAGTCAGTGTTACCTGACCTTCACCCTGGACATGGGTAGATCACACGGTTTCGGGTCTACGACCGCATACTCACTCGCCCTATTCAGACTCGCTTTCGCTGCGGCTCCGCTTCTGCTGCTTAACCTCGCATACGGTCGTAACTCGCCGGTTCATTCTACAAAAGGCACGCCGTCACCCATTAACGGGCTCCGACTACTTGTAGGCACACGGTTTCAGGTTCTCTTTCACTCCCCTTCCGGGGTGCTTTTCACCTTTCCCTCACGGTACTGGTTCACTATCGGTCACTAGGGAGTATTTAGCCTTGGGAGATGGTCCTCCCGGATTCCGACGGAATTCCTCGTGTTCCGCCGTACTCAGGATCCACTCCGGAGAGAGAAAGATTTCGACTACAGGGCTGTTACCTGCTCTGGCTGACCTTTCCAGATCGATTCGCCTATCTTCCTCTTTTGTAACTCCAATGGAGTGTCCTACAACCCCAGAAAGCAAGCTTTCTGGTTTGGGCTGATTCCGTTTCGCTCGCCGCTACTTGGGAAATCGCATTTGCTTTCTCTTCCTCCGGGTACTTAGATGTTTCAGTTCCCCGGGTGTGCCTGCCTATACCTATGTATTCAGTATAGGATACTGTTCCATTACGAACAGTGGGTTTCCCCATTCGGAAATCTCCGGGTCAAAGCCTACTTACGGCTCGCCGGAGCATATCGGTGTTAGTCCCGTCCTTCATCGGCTCCTAGTACCAAGGCATCCACCGTGCGCCCTTATTCACTTAACTATCGTCGTGAAAAGACGTTTACAATTTCAATTAGATGTCTTGTCATCAAATGTCTCATCGTTAGATGAAA
>NZ_QUAE01000048.1:0-1597 GCF_003386945.1 Halobacillus trueperi
CTCCCCCACAGGAAAGACCAGCTATAGAAAGTCAAGGTTGAACCGCAAGATTTTACGGTTCTTTTAAGGCTTATTTGGCCACGCCAAATAAGCCTCATGAAAGAGGAATTTAAAAGCTTTTTGACCTTTAGTGAAATGAAATTACTGAGGACGAGGCTCGTAAGGTTTCTTGTCCCTTAAGATCGCAAAGATAATGTGAGTTAGTTTTCGGGCTACAGCTCCTA
The DNA here is from genome assembly GCF_003386945.1 of Halobacillus trueperi. Lineage (NCBI taxonomy): Bacteria > Bacillati > Bacillota > Bacilli > Caryophanales > Bacillaceae > Halobacillus > Halobacillus trueperi. The sequence goes on from NZ_QUAE01000048.1 coordinate 225, forward strand.
CGGCTGTACCGTGGACTTTCCCACGGTTTCTCAGCTTTTCATAGTGTGGAGACAAAGCGGGATCGTGAAAGCTAGCGACAAACGCGGCCTGCCATATGGCGCGTCGGAGATAAGGAGACCCTCTTTTCGACATTTTCATCCTATTTCCTTCGAAATTGCCCGATTGGTGAACAGAAGCATCAAGTCCTGCGAAGGCGACGAGTTGTTCTGGACGTTCAAAACGGTTGATGGAACCAATCTCCCCTAGAATTGTTGCCGCAAGGACATCACTGATTCCGATAATTGTAGTTAAGTAATGGTCCTGACGATTCGAAAGCTCTATAAGTGATGCTTCTACTTCGCTTATTTGTCGGTCCAAAAGGGAAATTTGTTCAAGAAGAAGGTGAATCTGCATCCGAAATGCCTCTCCACCTATGGATATGCCAAAACTGTCCTGCGCTTCTTCTTTCAATTCATTCGCCTTTTTATGAGCTCGTCGATCGCCGTATCTTCCTTTACTAGCTTGATTTAGGAAGTCAGCTAGCCTCTTCGTGTCAATGGATAAGAGATCTTCAGGTAAAGGATATTGAAGGAGAACTTCAGTAGAAGATACACCAAAAATATCGGAAAACAAGTGTTCATACTCCGGAAACACCTGGTCGAGAAGGGAAATGATTTTACGTTTGACGTCAGAGCTTTGATCGACTAAGGAATATCGAAGTCGCTCCAAGTGCTTTAATTGAAGAAGGTCTTCCTCAATAAAGGGGGTAGCTTCTGGGTTATCAATCCGGATAACCTGAGCGATGAGGTAGGCATCCTGTACATCTGTTTTAGTCTTTCGAATATAAAAATTGCGTAAGGCATCAGATTGTAGAGGATTGAACGAAGTAACTTTAAATCCAAGCTTGTGTAGAAATGAAAACACCGATAACCAATAATGACCTGTAGCTTCAAGTCCACATGCGCAATTGTCTGGTGTGATTTCATGTCGATTTAAAAACTTTAGAAGCTTTTCGCTCCCTGTCTTGGAATTAGAAAAGCGAAGGGTTTTGCCAATGGGTTGTCCATGTTCATCAATTAACCCAGCCTCATGATTGTGTTTTCCAATATCAATGCCGAGATAATTCAAGGAAATCCACCTGCCCTATAAAAATTACCAGATGAGAGGGTTCCTCCGTACCTTTACAAGTATCCAGGCTCGTTAGATATACGACAACGGTGTGCCATCCAGCTTATGCGGATTATCCTGTAAAGAGGGAGGTGTCATTCTTTCCTACGAAGACTAAGCTTCAAGCGAGACGTCGACACCTCCATCTGATTGCCCTCATTATACCTCGCAAGAAGGTAGTGAGGTCCACCAGAAATTATCTGGTAACTATAATATACGAGCGAGT
>NZ_QUAE01000049.1:0-1452 GCF_003386945.1 Halobacillus trueperi
TGAGATTTCCCTTTGCTTTAAGCAAATAAGATCCCTCAGAGACGATGAGGTTGATAGGTCCGAGGTGGAAGCGTGGTGACACGTGGAGCTGACGGATACTAATGGATCGATGACTTATCTATCTGATTCAAATCATTCGTGAAAAGATTGTACTCTTTCAAACAAGATGTTTCCTTATCCAGTTTTGAGGGTTTTCAAAAAAACTTGAAATTACCCCTTGAAATTTCATTCAAGAGACAATATAATATATCTTGTCCTTGAAAAAAGGTTTGGTGGTGAAGGCGAAGAGGTCACACCTGTTCCCATGCCGAACACAGCAGTTAAGCTCTTCAGCGCCGATGGTAGTCGGGTTTACCCCCGTGAGAGTAGGACGCCGCCAAGCCTTGTTCATAATTTCATAATAATCCGGAGGATTAGCTCAGCTGGGAGAGCACTTGCCTTACAAGCAAGGGGTCGCAGGTTCGAACCCTGCATCCTCCACCATTTCTTATCAAGTTAGCCGGCCTAGCTCAACTGGCAGAGCAACTGATTTGTAATCAGTAGGTTGGGGGTTCAAGTCCTCTGGCCGGCACCATTAGTTGCTTGCGCTAACGTTTATCGATAAGAGCCATTAGCTCAGCTGGTAGAGCATCTGACTTTTAATCAGAGGGTCGAAGGTTCGAATCCTTCATGGCTCACCATTCATTTGCGGGTGTGGTGGAATTGGCAGACACGCTAGATTTAGGATCTAGTGCTTCACGGCGTGGGGGTTCAAGTCCCTCCACCCGCACTTTACGCGGAAGTAGTTCAGTGGTAGAACACCACCTTGCCAAGGTGGGGGTCGCGGGTTCGAATCCCGTCTTCCGCTCCATAAATTTAACCGAGCTACTTAACAAACAACAACGATGTTAAACATAAAAATTGCCAAGCCGGGGTGGCGGAATTGGCAGACGCACAGGACTTAAAATCCTGCGGTGGGTTTCCACCGTGCCGGTTCGAGTCCGGCCCTCGGCACCATAAACAAATATGCGCCCGTAGCTCAATTGGATAGAGCGTCTGACTACGGATCAGAAGGTTAGGGGTTCGACTCCTCTCGGGCGCGCCATTTTTAACGGGAAGTAGCTCAGCTTGGTAGAGCACTTGGTTTGGGACCAAGGGGTCGCAGGTTCGAATCCTGTCTTCCCGACCATTCCTAATATAGAGGGGCCTTAGCTCAGCTGGGAGAGCGCCTGCTTTGCACGCAGGAGGTCAGCGGTTCGATCCCGCTAGGCTCCACCAATTTATTTGATCTTTGAAAACTGAACGAACCAACCAGTACGTCAAAACATTTCTTCTTTATAGAAGAGATTTGAAACAAGCACATTCGGTGTGCAAATGAGCAAGTCAAACTTAACTTTTATGGAGAGTTTGATCCTGGCTCAGGACGAACGCTGGCGGCGTGCCTAATACATGCAAGTCGAGCGCGGGAAGCGA
>NZ_QUAE01000050.1:0-971 GCF_003386945.1 Halobacillus trueperi
ATTCTTTGGCACATAGTGGTGACAATGAACATCTGAAGCGTGAAGATATTCGCCTGTAATTTCGCATTTCCCCATCTTCATACTATACCGACTAATACGATTATCCAGGTATTCGACACTTCGATTCGGTAAAGAAGACTTCATTAAATGTCCAATTTCTTTCTGGATATCCGGGCGAAGACTTTTGTGTATCTGTTCTCTGCCTTTCTTCGTGTAAAGCGAAAGCTTTGAACTGAAGCTCATCGCATGAAATGTTTTCACATTTCCGATGGGAAATAGATACGTACCATTGATATAGATCGTTTTTGTTCCTAAACTAAAGGTTCTCTTATAAAAAGGCGGTGGCTTAAAAGGATGTTTTAGCGTTCCAACCGGTCGAAGGCGGTTCACTAAAAATGGTTTAAGATCGTAAGCAAGACGTGAAAACACGAGACTTACATGAGTAGATCGCTTAAAGTATTGGTGAAGTCCTAGAACAAAGCTATTGTAACGATGAATATTCTCAGCAGAAGGCGAAGCTTTCATTCTTCGAATGAGTTTCTTCGCTTCCTGTTTGATTTTCTCGCTTTTTGAAGAAATAACCCCAGTATGGGCCACTCGTTTCTTACCCTTTTTATTCGCACGAATGGTGAACCCTAAGAACTCAGATTCTCGTTTTCTTAAGTTTACAATTTGAGATTTCTCTGGTGAGATGTCCAGCTTCAAACGCTCTTTGAGGTACAGACGTACCGCATGGTACCACCTCTGCGCTGTCTTTCCATCCCGACATAGAATTTTAAAGTCATCAGCATACCTGACCAGATATCCTTGTTTCAAATTCGTTTGTTTTCTCGCTCGCCTTCTTGCATCATCTGAACTGTAAGATTTCGTCAGGGGAAATACTTCCCACTGGTCTGCAACCCATTGGTCTAGATCATTTAAGACGACATTAGAAAGAAGGGGAGATAAAATCCCACCTTGCGGTGAACCCT
>NZ_QUAE01000051.1:0-802 GCF_003386945.1 Halobacillus trueperi
ATTCTTTGGCACATAGTGGTGACAATGAACATCTGAAGCGTGAAGATATTCGCCTGTAATTTCGCATTTCCCCATCTTCATACTATACCGACTAATACGATTATCCAGGTATTCGACACTTCGATTCAGATCGTTTTTGTTCCTAAACTAAAGGTTCTCTTATAAAAAGGCGGTGGCTTAAAAGGATGTTTTAGCGTTCCAACCGGTCGAAGGCGGTTCACTAAAAATGGTTTTAGATCGTAAGCAAGACGTGAAAACACGAAACTTACATGAGTAGATCGCTTAAAGTATTGGTGAAGTCCTAGAACAAAGCTATTGTAACGATGAATATTCTCAGCAGAAGGCGAAGCTTTCATTCTTCGAATGAGTTTCTTCGCTTCCTGTTTAATTTTCTCGCTTTTTGAAGAAATGACCCCAGTATGGGCCACTCGTTTCTTGCCCTTTTTATTCGCACGAATGGTGAATCCTAAGAACTCAGATTCTCGTTTTCTTAAGTTTACAATTTGAGATCTTTCTGGAGAGATGCCCAGCTTTAAGCGCTCTTTAAGGTACAGACGTACCGCGTGGTACCACCTTTGTGCTGTCTTTCCATCCCTGCATAGAATTTTAAAATCATCAGCATATCTGACCAGGTATCCCTTTTTCAAATTCGTTTGTTTTCTCGCTCGTCTTCTGGCATCATCTGAACTGTAAGATTTCGTCAGGGGAAATACTTCCCACTGGTCTGCAACCCATTGGTCTAGATCATTTAAGACGACATTAGAAAGAAGGGGAGATAAAATCCCACCTTGCGGTGAACCCT
>NZ_QUAE01000052.1:0-551 GCF_003386945.1 Halobacillus trueperi
GCCGCCGAAGGTGGGGCCAATGATTGGGGTGAAGTCGTAACAAGGTAGCCGTATCGGAAGGTGCGGCTGGATCACCTCCTTTCTAAGGATATAACGGAAACGTACTGTGTTGGTTGTTCAGTTTTGAAAGATCAAACTATGAAAATATGATCTTCCTTCAATTGGATGGGCCTGTAGCTCAGTTGGTTAGAGCGCACGCCTGATAAGCGTGAGGTCGGTGGTTCAAGTCCACTCAGGCCCACCATTCAAAAAGGGGCCTTAGCTCAGCTGGGAGAGCGCCTGCTTTGCACGCAGGAGGTCAGCGGTTCGATCCCGCTAGGCTCCACCATTTAAATGTTACATCAAACACAAGAATCTATTTTGTGTTTTATATTCAACCCTGAATAAGGGCGTGAACCTTGAAAACTGGATAAGGAATCATTGTTTTCATCTAACGATGAGACAATTGATGACAAGACATCTAATTGAAATTGTAAACGTCTTTTCACGAAGATAGTTAAGTGAATAAGGGCGCACGGTGGATGCCTTGGTACTAGGAGCCGATGAAGGAC
>NZ_QUAE01000053.1:0-549 GCF_003386945.1 Halobacillus trueperi
TGGCTGGGAAGCAACTCGCTTTCCTGCGGGGATGACGGCAAGCCTCCTCGTGCTTCGCACTGCGGGGTCTCGCCAGCCAATCCATTCCCGCGGGAGTCTCGCAGCTTCCCAACCACCCCATTCGGTCATGTGAGAAACGAACCCCTTTACCGTGGGAGACTGTCTTCCACTATCCTGTTGTTATATGCATAAAGCGCTCTATAACAAGCTTTCCGTATGCAGAATAGTTACTTTGGTAGTTGATTCCCTTCCAACTTCCCTGTGCATGAAAGTAGCTTATTCTGGAAGTGGTTTCGAGACACTCTTATGGTAAAGGGGCGGAGGGGAATAGCGAGACTCCTATCTTAAGTGTAGAGGCGCCTCGATCAGCGGCGTATGGACTGGACTGAGCTGGCGGATATAAAGGAAACACGAAGAACGGAGTGATTCGATGTTGACTTATCGTACAGAAGCGAAGGAAGTCTCACTAGCCGCTAGGCGCCGGAACCGGATAACTAAGATGGAAAAAAGTGCATGGTGAGACCCCGCAGAGCGAAGCTCGAGGAGGCT
>NZ_QUAE01000054.1:0-504 GCF_003386945.1 Halobacillus trueperi
AAAAGGTTCGCTTTCCGTGGGCGAGTGATGAGCCTCCTCGAGCTAACGCTCTGCGGGGTCTCATCTACCACGCACTTCCTCTTAGATATCCGGTTCCGGCGCCTAGCGGCTAGTGAGACTTCCCTCGCTTCTGTACGATAAGTCAACATCGAATCACTCCGTTCTTCGTGTTTCCTTTATCTCCGCCAGCTCAGTCCAGTCCATACGCCGCTGATCGAGGCGCCTCCACACTTAAGGTAGGAGTGTCTCACCATTTCCCTCCGCCCCTTTGCCCTATGAGGTTCTCGAAACCCTCTAACAGTAACCTGCCGAGTTCTGTAAGGAAGACCTGCTCACCCGCGCCGTTATAGAGTTATTTTAACCAAAGATCCTGCACAAATAAGGCGTGGGAATAGGGTCTGGGAAACGTCCGCATGAAAAGCGAATGGAGAAACGAACGTGTGTGTTTTTCTACTGACTGATCCAAAACACCGCAAATCGTCGTTTCCCTGACCCCGTATCCAT
>NZ_QUAE01000055.1:0-447 GCF_003386945.1 Halobacillus trueperi
GTTAGCAATAGGTAAGCGTTTGAGGTTATCTCCAGCTTTTCCCCTGCTCCACACCGAACGTGCTAGTTTCCCAGCATTCGGCGTTCCATCTAAAGGTATGTACTACATTATAAGTTCCTTTGTTACTCTTCGAGACTGGATGCGTCGATCCCTTCCACCCCACATACCTTTCGGTATTGATTGATTTTATCTAAGATCAATCGATTCTGTGGTAATTGGTTAAGATAAAACTTTATCTTCTCTATATCTTTTACATGAATCAGTCGATGAATATCCTTATGAAGAATACGCAGGTTTTGAAATTGATCGCTTCCTCCAAGATTCTTTGGCACATAGTGGTGACAATGAACATCTGAAGCGTGAAGATATTCGCCTGTAATTTCGCATTTCCCCATCTTCATACTATACCGACTAATACGATTATCCAGGTATTCGACACTTCGATTC
>NZ_QUAE01000056.1:0-429 GCF_003386945.1 Halobacillus trueperi
TGCTTCGCACTGCGGGGTCTCGCCAGCCAATCCATTCCCGCGGGAGTCTCGCAGCTTCCCAACCACCCCATTCGGTCATGTGAGAAACGAACCCCTTTACCGTGGGAGACTGTCTTCCGCTATCCTGTTGTTATATGCATAAAGCGCTCTATAACAAGCTTTCCGTATGCAGAATAGTTACTTTGGTAGTTGATTCCCTTCCAATTTCCCTGTGCATGAAAGTAGCTTATTCTGGAAGTGGTTTCGAGACACTCTTATGGTAAAGGGGCGGAGGGGAATAGGCGAGACTCCTGTGGGAAAAAAGTGCATGGTGAGACCCCGCAGAGCGAAGCTCGAGGAGGCTCACCGCGCTCCCACGGAAAGCGAGTCATTCCCCGCAGCCCCATATCCACTCAACAATAGTCTCGAAACTGAGTCTTCAAGAAAAGG
>NZ_QUAE01000057.1:0-374 GCF_003386945.1 Halobacillus trueperi
ACCCGAAGTCGGTGAGGTAACCTTTTTGGAGCCAGCCGCCGAAGGTGGGGCCAATGATTGGGGTGAAGTCGTAACAAGGTAGCCGTATCGGAAGGTGCGGCTGGATCACCTCCTTTCTAAGGATATATTGAAAGGCGAAAGCGACTGTACAGACCCGACGAACTAAGTGAGATCACGTAAAGACTTGTCAAAGTCTTGGAGAGATATCGCTTAGAGCGCTTGGGTCTAGGAGCTGGAGCTAGACAATCGGAAACGTACTGTGTTGGTTGTTCAGTTTTGAGAGATCAAACGATCTTTCAACTTGTGAACCTTGAAAACTGGATAAGGAATCATTGTTTCATCTAACGATGAGACAATTGATGACAAGACATCTA
>NZ_QUAE01000058.1:0-360 GCF_003386945.1 Halobacillus trueperi
TTTTTCATGCGGACGTTTCCCAGACCCTGTTCCCACGCCTTATTCGTGCAGGATCCATGGTTAAAACGACTCTATAATGGCGTGAGTGAACAGGTCTTTATTACAGAGCTCGGCAGGTTACTATTAGGGGGGTTTCGAGAACCTCATATGGCAAAGGGGCGGAGGGCAACGGTGAGACTCCTACCTTAAGTGTGCAGGCGCCTTGGTCAGCGGCGTATGGACTGGACTGAGCTGGCGGAGATAAAGGAAACACGAAGAGCGGAGCGATTCGATGTTGACTTATCGTACAGAAGCGAGGGAAGTCTCACTAGCCGCTAGGCGCCGGAACCGGATATCTAAGAGGAAGTGCGTGGTAGATGA
>NZ_QUAE01000059.1:0-352 GCF_003386945.1 Halobacillus trueperi
GGGGCTGCGGGGAATGAGTCGCTTTCCGTGGGAGCGCGGTGAGCCTCCTCGGACTGCGTCCTGCGGGGTCTCACCATGCACTTTTTTCCCACAGGAGTCTCCCCATTCCCCTCCGCCCCTTTACCGTGTGAGGATCTGGAAACCACTCTCGGAATCACTGCTTGTATGCTCAAGAGAAGTAGATAATTTGAAACTCCTCCCATTGGTCATTCTGAGCGTGAAAGATTGATTTGGAGCGCTTTATGCCTGATCCTGCGTTGGGGTGGAAGACGCCCCATCTTGGTATAGGGGTTCGTTTCTCACCTACATCGAATGGGGTGGTTGGGAAGCTGCGAGACTCCCGCGGGAATGG
>NZ_QUAE01000060.1:0-343 GCF_003386945.1 Halobacillus trueperi
ACCCGAAGTCGGTGAGGTAACCTTTTTGGAGCCAGCCGCCGAAGGTGGGGCCAATGATTGGGGTGAAGTCGTAACAAGGTAGCCGTATCGGAAGGTGCGGCTGGATCACCTCCTTTCTAAGGATATAACGGAAACGTACTGTGTTGGTTGTTCAGTTTTGAGAGATCAAACGATCTTTCAACTTGTGAACCTTGAAAACTGGATAAGGAATCATTGTTTCATCTAACGATGAGACATTTGATGACAAGACATCTAATTGAAATTGTAAACGTCTTTTCACGACGATAGTTAAGTGAATAAGGGCGCACGGTGGATGCCTTGGTACTAGGAGCCGATGAAGGAC
>NZ_QUAE01000061.1:0-335 GCF_003386945.1 Halobacillus trueperi
TGTCTCGAAACCTCCTTCTCGAATAAGCAACAATCCAGCGATGGGAGTATAAGGATCAAATTCCCGTGCAGAGGTGTTTGAATCCTGAAAGCTTGATACTGAGCGCTTTATACTCCTAACAGTGGGATAGTGGAAGACAATCCACCTCGGTAAAGGGTTCGTTTCTCAAATAAATCGAATGGGGTGGTTGGGAAGCTGCGAGACTCCCGTGGGAGAAGGAGATAGGCGAGATCCCGCAGGACGCAGTCCGAGGAAGCTCGGCACTCCCCCACAGGAAAGCGAGTAGCTTCCCAACCACCCCTGACTCAAAATACGGCAAACGAACCCGGTTATCT
>NZ_QUAE01000062.1:0-316 GCF_003386945.1 Halobacillus trueperi
CACTTTCCTGTGGGGGAGCGCCGAGCTTCCTCGGACTGCGTCCTGCGGGATCTCGCCTATCTCCTTCTCCCACGGGAGTCTCGCAGCTTCCCAACCACCCCCTACCATGAAAGTGAGAAACGAACCCAATTACTGTGGGAGAGTGCCTTACACTATCCTGGTCTTATACGCAAAAAGCGCTCTATAATAAGCTTTTCGCATGCAGAATAGTGTGCTTAGGAGTTCATTCCCCTCCAATAACCATGTGCATAAAAGCAGCTAATTCCGAAAGTGGTTTCGAGATACTTAAATGGCAAAGGGGCGGAGGGGAATGGCG
>NZ_QUAE01000063.1:0-293 GCF_003386945.1 Halobacillus trueperi
TGAACGTTAGCAGCTTGTGGTCCACGGTTACCTTCAACAATTTCAAAGGAAACTGTCTCGTTTTCTTCTAATGTTTTGAAACCTTCGCCTTGAATAGCAGAGAAATGAACGAATACATCATCTTGCCCTTCTACTTCAATAAAACCAAAACCTTTACTTTCGTTAAACCATTTAACATTACCTTGTAACATAAATTGTTACCTCCTGCGTGGAACTGATCCACAATGTATTACTATTATTGCTCTGCATATTCATTCCAGACGAAAGTGACTTACTAGTTACTTTTGCTTTCA
>NZ_QUAE01000064.1:0-292 GCF_003386945.1 Halobacillus trueperi
AGGAGTCTCCCCATTCCCCTCCGCCCCTTGATCATATAAGTATCTCGAAACTACTTCCAGAATAAGCAGCTTTCCAGCGTAATGAAAGTAATGGATTAAACTTTCAAACAAGCAGCCATTTGTATCCGAACGCTTGCGATAAAGGGCTTTTCAACTAGAATGTAGTGGTTATGGAAGACGCTCCATTCGTGTATGTGGGTTCGTTTCTCATATCCATCGAATGGGGTGGCTGGGAAGCTGCGAGACTCCCGCGGGAATGGATTGGCTGGCGAGACCCCGCAGTGCGAAGCAC
>NZ_QUAE01000065.1:0-272 GCF_003386945.1 Halobacillus trueperi
GGGAGGGTGCCTTCCACTATCCTGGTCTTATACGCAAAAAGCGCTCTATAACAAGCTTTTCGCATGCAGAATAGTGTGCTTAGGAGTTGATTCTCCTCCAATAACCATGTGCATAAAAGCAGCTAATTCCGAAAGTGGTTTCGAGATACTTAAATGGCAAAGGGGCGGAGGGGAATGGCGAGACTCCTGCGGGAAAAAAGTGCATGGTGAGACCCCGCAGAGCGAAGCTTGAGGAGGCTCACCGCGCTCCCGCGGAAAGCGAGCTATTCCCC
>NZ_QUAE01000066.1:0-226 GCF_003386945.1 Halobacillus trueperi
TTGTGTAAGACTCGATTTCGAGACTTTTGTGGGATTCTAGGGGCTCCGGGAAAAGGTTCGCTTTCCATGGGGCGGGCGCTGAGCCTCCTCAGGCTACGCCTTCCGGGGTCTCAGCTGTCCCGCACACCCCATAGGAGTCTCACCGTTTCCCTCCGCCCCTTTACCAAATGAGGTTTTCGAAATCCCTCTTATAGTACCTTGCCTAGTTCTGTTGTAAAATCCTGCT